>NZ_JNAC01000094.1:0-44042 GCF_000722555.1 Sphingobium sp. DC-2
TCCTTAAATCACAACCTCAAATCTGCGCCATTGGTGCTGACGGCGGACAGGTCAGCGACGAGAGCTGGGTCGCGCGAATGGATTGTTCAAGAAGAGGCATCCTTTCAGCGAGGGCCAAGCTGAGGATCGGCGCCACCACCGACGCACTCGACAGGAGGCCTAAGCGGAATTGCCCTTCAAGCCCACGTTTGAGAGCCGAAATGTCGCGCTCCAGCCCCTCGCAGTTGCTCTCGATCTTCTTTGCCCAAGCCAGCACGGTCTCACCTTCCAAGGTGAGGCCGTCATAGCGCCGACCATGCCGCACGATCTCGACGCCCAAGTTTTGCTCGAGCTGCTTGATGCCGGCGGAAAGCGTGGGCTGCGATACGTTGCAACTCTTGGCCGCTCTGCCGAAGTGCCCCTCGCGATACAACGCAAGCAGGTATCCAAAATTTCTCACGATCATAGATCGCCTCCTATGCTAGAACGGCGAGGAGAGCACCCGTTGTCAAACTCAAAACGCCTTCGCAGAATCAGTCGATCTGTTGCGGGGCTGGACGTCTCAAGCATCTGATGAACAAAGAAAAATACTGATGTAAGAAGCGCGTTTCGTAACGACAGGGATGCGCTATTTGAGATAGGTTCGTAAGATCTTCATCACACCTTCAAGGTCTTCATCGTAATCAGTGGCCTTTGGAGCGGCTTTGGACTTGATCCGTGGATCAAAGGTCTCCCGAAGATGGCTCTCCATCACTTCCGCCATCAAGCCGTTGGTCGCGCCACGCATCGCCACGATCTGCTGAAGCAACGCTGCGCAGCTGGCCCCAGCTTGGATCGCACGCTCAAGCGCTTCGGCTTGGCCCCTGATACGACGAATGCGAGTGACGGCCCGACTTTTCTCTTCTGGTGTGTATGGCATCAAATCTTCCTGTTCGGCGCTGAGGCATACTATACAGGAGATATGTTCATCCATGTGTGATGTCCACGCCTTTATCGGGTGGACGCCGACTTCCCGCCGCGAGGCCTTTGGATGCGGCCAAGCCAGAGGACCGGTCTTGTGCCTTCGTGCGCGGATTCTGATCGGCTTTCAGGCCACTAGGAACGACGGTTGACCGTCGAACGAAGATGACGACTCACGTCCACTCCGAAGCAAGCTTAAGAGCCGATCTGCACCTGCCATTCAACGCAGTTGGCTATCCTTGTTGCCCCGGCGGTTGATCGCGGAGAACGTTGGTCGCTTATCGCGTTCGCCTTGGCAAGCAATACATGTCCTGACTGATGGAATGGCTTGGCGACGTCGCAGCGGGATCTCTTCTCCACACACCTCACATTCGAGGGTGCCGTCTCCCAAAGGAAGTCGAGAACGTGCCGCTGAGAGCGCATCCCTTACAGTAGCGTCAATCTGGTCCTGAACCCCGCCTTCGGGTCCCCATCCGTTCGCCATTTCCGGCTCCTTCAAAGCGCATGCGAGGTCAAATGGTTACATGGGCGCACGAGGCCCAAATATCCCAGCTACGCACATTTAGGAATACTCCTGCCCAGTATCAAGGGCTATGACAGTTGCCTGCTCGATCCCTCCAGCGGAGGTCGCCTTCCGCAGCGCTGTCGGGCGGTCTCTCGGCGATGAGCGCTCCGAACGGATGAGATTCGAATGTTGCGCCCTGGAGTGCGTATACGGTATAGTAGGACCGAGTATAATCATTATTGGCTGGTGGATTCGGTTTGGCGTGGGAACGCTGCGCCATTCGATGCAATGACCCCATGAGGCGATCTTGACTGATTTGTTCACGACAAAGCCCAGACCGCCTTTGGCAGAACTCCTGCGCCCCGGATCTCTCGATGAATTCGTGGGGCAGCGGCATCTGCTGGGTCCGGGAAAACCACTGCGCCTCGCCTTCGAGTCCGGCAGGTTGCACTCGTTCATCCTCTGGGGACCGCCAGGTGTGGGCAAGACCACTTTGGGGCGCCTGGCGGCACGCGCGACCGACAGCCGATTCATCGCCATCTCGGCCGTGCTTGCCGGGGTGAAGGACATTCGGCAGGCCATCGACGAGGCCCAGGCTGAACTGGACAACCATGGTCGATCGACAGTGCTTTTCGTCGATGAGATCCATCGTTTCAACAAGGCGCAGCAGGACGCCTTGCTGCCCCATGTCGAGTCGGGGCTCCTGACCCTGGTGGGGGGAACCACCGAGCATCCCGGGTTGGCGGTGAATTCCGCACTGCTCTCACGCGCACAGGTCTATACCCTCGAACCGCTATCCGGCGACGAGTTGAACCAGCTCTACGAACGCGCCCTGCCGCATCTTCGGGGCGTCACGTTGGATGCGGACGCACTGGACCTGCTCAAGGGCTTCGCAGATGGCGATGGCTTGAGCAGGTGACGAATGCTGCGTCGGGCGCTGGCAAGGCTGTGGTCGATGGCGAGTTCGCCAGGCTGTCCACCAGCCCATCACTGCGCAGGTTCGACAAGGGCGGCGACGAGTTCTACTGGCAGCTCTCGGCCTTCCACAAGTCGCTGCGGGGCTCCGACCCCGATGCAGCCTTGTATTGGCTGGCCCGCATCCTCGACGGCAGCGGCGACGTGAGCCAGGTGACCCGCCGCATGATAGTGATGGCCAGCGAAGACATCGGCAATGCCGACCCGCAGGCGCTGCAACTGGCACTCAACGCCGCGCTGGCCTACGACAGGCTGGGCTTGCCAGAGGGCGAGATACCGCTGGCGCAGGCGGTGACTTACCTCGCCCTCGCCCCCAAGTCGAATGCCGCCTATGCCGCCTGGGACCAGGCCAAGGCATTCGTCAAGCGCAGCGGCTCCCAGCCTGTTCCCCTCCATCTTCGCAATGCACCGACGAAGCTGATGAAGCAGATGGGGTATCACGAAGGCTACCGCTATGCCCATGACGAGCCCAGCGGCTATGCCGCCGGGCAAACCTATTTTCCCGAGGGCGTAGCGCGGCCGGGCTGGTACCAGCCAACCGACAGAGGCGTCGAGCGCAGGCTGGGAGAAAGGCTTGCTTGGCTGCGCTCGCTCGATGACGCAACGCCGCCAAGCGGGGACGCTTGACCGATCTCCCCCGAAATCGGCTCATCGCTACCGCACGAATTACAGGACAAGAACATGCCAGACTCTTCTTTCGGTGAATCCACGGCGAATATCAGACGGAGACGAGTTGCCCACTATCTGCGCACGGAGCCTGGTGCTGCGGTGTTGCTGGTGATCGTCACGGTCGTGGCGCTCGTGTGGGCAAACTCGCCGCTGTCCGACGCTTACTTTGCGTTGTGGCACCTGGATGTCGGGTTCAATTTCGGCCCGTTCGGCCTGCACATGGATCTGCATCACTGGGTCAACGACGGCCTGATGGTCGTCTTCTTCTTCCTGATCGGCCTGGAGGTGCGTCAGGAGTTTGCCCACGGATCTCTCCGGGACCGCAGCCGTGCCCGTCTCGCTCTGATCGCAGGGGTCGCGGGTGTCGTGCTTCCCGCACTGGTGTATGTCCTGATCGTGGGGCTGGCCGGAAGTGAGGGCCTGCATGGGTGGGGTGCGGTGGTCGGCACCGATACGGCGTTCATGCTGGGCACCCTGGCGATCGTCGGTCCGCGACTATCCGGTCAGCTGCGCGTGTTCTTGCTCACCCTGACCGTGGTCGACGACTTTCTCGCCGTGTCCATCATCGGCATCGTCTACAGCGAGGAGATCCGGATCGTCCCGCTGCTAATCGCCCTCGCCAGTCTCGTCGGGTTGTGGTTGCTAGGCCGCACCCGCCAGTGGCGGGCAACGCCGTATGTGCTGATCGTGATCGGGCTGTGGTTCGCAACCGTGTATTCCGGCATCCATGCCTCCCTTGCTGGGATGGCCGCGGGGCTCCTGATCCCTGCCTACGCGACACAGCGTCACAAGGTCGTCGCGGCAAGACAGCTGTTCCGAGATTTCTGGCAGTCTCCGAGTGCCGCATCGGCCCACGCGGTGGACCGCGGGCTGTCCCGAGGTATCTCGGTGAACGAGCGGCTGCACGAGTTCCTGCGGTTACCGACCGCGCTGCTGATCGTGCCGGTGTTCGCCCTGGCGAACGCCGGGGTGGACCTGCGTGGCGGGCTGCTCGCTGAGGCCTTCGGCTCGCCCGTGACCTGGGGCGTCATTGCGGGGCTCGTGCTCGGCAAAGTCCTGGGCATCGGACTCATCACACTCGCCGCGATCCGCCTCGGCCTGGGTCGGCTGCCCGAGGGCGTCGGGATGGGGAGCGTGTTCGGTGGAGCGGCACTGTCCGGGATCGGGTTCACCGTGTCGCTGCTCATCATCGGGCTCGCGTTCGGCACGACCTCCGACCTGGGCCGCCAGGCGACGGTCGGTGTGCTCGTGTCGATGGTGCTCGCCACGTTGCTCGGGTGGCTCATCTTCAAGGTTGCCGCCCGGAGATGGGGTGAGGAGACCGCCGATCTGCCGATGGTGCTCGAGCCGCCGGTGGATCCCGAGGTCGACCACATCCGTGGTCCGGAGGACGCCCAGCTCACGCTCGTGGAGTACGTGGACTTCGAGTGCCCGTACTGTGCGCACGCGACCGGTTCGTGGGAGGATATGCGCGAGCACTTCGGGGACGACCTCAGGTATGTGGTGCGCCAGCTGCCGCACCACCCGCACGGGCTGATCGCCGCGCGGGCGTCCGAGGCCGCGTCGAACCAGGGGATGTTCTGGCCGTGGCTGGACTTCGTGTTCACCCGCCAACATGCGCTGGAGCGCGAGGACTTGATCGGCTACGCCGCAGAGGTTGGCCTCGACGTCGACCGGTTTATCGCGGATCTCGACAGCGCCGCGGTGATCGAGCGCGTCGAGCGCGACCTCGCCAGTGCGGTCGCCAGCGGTGCGCACGCCACTCCAACGTTCTTCGTCGAGGGGCGTCGTCTGCTCGGCAGTTACGACGCCCGCACGCTCACTGCTGCGCTCGAAGCCAGCCGCCGCGGCACCCGGACGCAAGAAGCCCAGTCCTGAGCGGGGTCTCGAGCCGGGAGGCACCGGAGCGGGTCGGGCGAGCGAGGGGGGCTGGCGCTCGCTCGATCACGCGACGCCGCCAAGCGCGGACGCTTGACCGATCTTCCCCGAATCCGGCCCATCGCTAGCTCACGAACTACAGGATAAGAACATGCCAGACTCTCCTTTCGGTGAATCCTCTTGTACTGCCGCAGCGAGCGGTCTCGTGCAGGTGCGCGGTGCGCGCGAGAACAACCTCAAGGACGTGGACGTTTCCATCCCGCGCAACGCTCTGGTGGTATTCTCCGGTGTCTCGGGTTCCGGCAAATCCTCGCTCGCCTTCGGCACCATCTTCGCCGAGGCGCAGCGACGCTATTTCGAGTCGGTAGCCCCCTATGCACGGCGCTTGATCGACCAGGCTGGCGTGCCCGACGTCGATGCCATCGACGGATTGCCACCGGCGGTCGCCTTGCAGCAGCAGCGCGGCGCCAGCAACGCGCGTTCTTCCGTGGGGAGCGTCACCACGCTATCGAGCCTGGTGCGGATGATGTATTCGCGCGCCGGCGCCTATCCGGCCGGTCAGCCGATGCTCTACGCCGAGGATTTTTCCCCCAACACGCCGCAGGGGGCTTGCCCCACCTGTCATGGCCTGGGGCATGTCTATGAGGTGACCGAGGCCATCATGGTGCCCGATCCCTCCCTGACCATCCGGGAACGGGCGATAGCCTCCTGGCCGCCCGCTTGGCAGGGTCAAAACCTGCGCGATATCCTCGTCAGCATGGGTTACGACGTGGACAGGCCATGGAAGGATTTGCCCAAGGCGGACCGAGATTGGATTCTGTTCACTGAGGACACGCCCACCGTGCCGGTTTACGCGGGCTTCACGCCCGCCGAAACCCGAGCGGCGCTCAAGCGTAAGCTGGAGCCGAGCTATATGGGCACCTTCACCGGCGCCCGGCGCTATGTGCTGCACACCTTCGCTAACACCCAGAGCGCCCTGATGCGCAAGCGCGTATCGCGCTTCATGGAGGGCAAGCAGTGCCCCACTTGCGACGGCAAGCGACTGAAACCCGAAGCCTTGGCGATCACCTTCGCCGGAGTGGATATCGGCGCCTTCATGCAAATGCCGCTGGACCAGTTGGCGGCCCTGCTCGAACCCATCGTCCAGGGCGATTTCAGCGCCCATACGGCGGGGGAAGGTACGGACAGGGAGGCGACCCAGCGCGACCGGGCCGAACGGGCGGCCTCCGGTAAGGCCGTTCACGCAGTGTCGCCCGATGTGCGCCGCACCTCCGCACTCTCGGAAGAAAAGCGTCTCGCCGCGCAACGCATCGCCGGTGGCGTGATGGCCCGCCTGCATCAACTGCGGGGGCTGGGCCTCGGCTATCTGACGCTGGACCGGGCCACCCCGACACTTTCGGCGGGTGAACTGCAACGCCTGCGGCTGGCCACGCAGTTGAGTTCCCTGCTGTTCGGCGTCGTCTATGTTCTGGACGAGCCCTCGGCGGGGCTGCACCCGGCCGACAGCCAGGCCCTCTACGACGCTCTCGACAGGCTGCGCGACGCGGGCAATTCGGTGTTCGTGGTCGAGCACGATCTGGACCTGATGCGCCGCGCGCAATGGCTGGTGGATGTCGGACCCGATGCCGGAGAACACGGGGGCCACGTGCTCTTTAGCGGCGAGCCGGAGGGCCTGCGCCAGATCGCCGAATCCCGGACCGCGCGCTATCTGTTCGACGAGATCGCCGCGCCCGCGAGCCGAGGCCGCGAGCCCTCGGGCTGGCTGGAGTTGCAAGCCATCCATCGCCACAATCTGCGCGGCGTGGATGCGCGCATTCCGCTCGGCGTGCTGACGGCCGTTACCGGCATTTCTGGCTCGGGCAAATCCAGCCTCGTCGCGCAGGCTTTGCCGGAACTGATCTTGCTGCATCTGGGTCACGAACCCGAGGACGACGCGGCCGAAAGCGGCTCTGGCGAAGGCGCGACGGTCATCGAAGTCACCGGCGGTCATCTCGCCGGCGACGTGGATGCCGTGCAGCGTCTGGTGCAGGTGGACCAGAAACCGATCGGCCGCACCCCGCGCTCGAACCTGGCGACCTATACGGGCCTCTTCGACCATGTGCGCAAGCTGTTCGCCGCCACCCCCGATGCGCGGCGCCGCCGCTATGACGCCGGACGGTTCTCGTTCAATGTGGCCAAAGGGCGCTGCGAAACGTGCGAGGGCGAGGGCTTCGTCAGCGTGGAACTGCTGTTCATGCCGAGCGTCTATGCGCCGTGCCCGACCTGTCATGGCGCGCGCTATAACGATGCCACGCTGAAGGTGCGCTGGAACGGGCGCAACATCGCCGAGGTGCTGGCCATGACGGTGGACGAGGCCCACGGCTTCTTCGCGGGTGAGGACGCGGTGGCACGACCATTGCAATTACTGCGCGAGATCGGGCTGGGCTATCTGCGACTTGGCCAACCGGCCACCGAACTGTCCGGTGGCGAAGCACAGCGCATCAAGCTGGCGACCGAGCTTCAGCGCAGCCAGCGCGGGCGCAGTCTCTACGTGCTCGACGAGCCGACCACCGGCCTGCATGCCTCGGACGCCGACCGGCTGTTGGTACAATTGCAGCGGCTGGTCGATGCCGGAAATAGTGTGGTGATGATCGAGCACGACATGCGCGCTGTGGCGCAGGCCGATTGGGTAATCGATGTAGGACCAGGTGCTGGCGATGCTGGCGGCAAGATAGTCGTGGCCGGCTCCCCTCAACAGGTGGCCCGAACACCCGGTAGCCGGACGGCGCCGTTTCTTGTCGAAGAACTGGCGCGGGCCAAGTAGTCCGACATGCCAACGATAGCCGTCCGCCCGCTTCGTTGCTTTGGGTGCCGAGACGATGATCGCAAAACGCTACGTCGAGTGATGAACCTCGCGTTGACTTGTCACGATCTTCCTGGCTCCCGCTTCGCCTTAGCGAAGCCTCGATCCGTGGCGATGAAGCGTTCCAGCATAGGCACGATCAGCTTCATGGGATCGGCGACGGTCTGGCCGGTCTCGCGGGCCAGCACTTCGGCATAGGCGATCAGATCGCGGTGGAGCGGTGCCGGCAGCTCCACCGTCACCTTGACGGGCTTGTCGTCGGGCAGCGGCCCCAGCTTCAACTTCGCCATCGCTCAGCCTCCGTAGGATTCGAGCACAAGGTCGCGGGTCACGATGACCCTGACCGGGAAGCCTGGCCGGATGGTCAGCGTGGGTGTGACCTGCAATTGGCGCTGGATGATCTGTTGGCCGGCCTGGTTGATGGTGTCCTGCGCCCCGTCGCGGATGGCGCGGATCAGCCGGTCATCATCGCTGGTCGCCAACTCCGTGCCGACGCCAAGCAAGGTCGAGAGCCCTGCGGCCTTCATCAGATCCCACCAATGATAGTCGACGCCATCCTCAAGCCCGGCATAGCCGCTGGCATCCGCGCCGGGCTGGCGCTCCAGCACGATGGAGCGGCCATTGGGGAGGATCAGCCGATTCCAGACCAGCAGCACGCGGCGCTGACCGAAGGTCACGCCGGCGTCGTATTGGCCGATGATGCGCGTGCCCTGCGGGATCAGAAGGAGGCTGCCGGTCGGGCTGTCATAGACGTTTTCCGTGACCTGCGCGGTGATCTGACCGGGCAGATCGGAGCGGATGCCGGTAATCATCGCGGCGGGGATGACGGCTCCGGCCTGTAGGATGTAGGGCGACGCTGGAGCCATGATGCGGTCCAGGGCGACGGTCTGCCGATCCACCGGCCCGTTTAGGAAGGCGGTGTGCCGGTCCTGGGGGCCGGTCGCGCCGGACGGAAGGCCAAGGCCGGGCATGGCGATGCCGGTTGCCGTCCCCGTGCCGGGCGCGGTCTGGAAAAAGACGCGGCTGACGCGCGCGGCTTCTTCCTCGGCGAGACGGCGCTGTTCCTCGGGATCGACGGCGGGCGTCGCCATGACCGGCGGCGCAACCGGCTGTCCCCGGTTCTGCGCATCGAGGATCGGGCGGCCGAGGTCGCCGGGCAACGCCGGCCCCAGGACCGGGCCGGTATAGTCGCGCGGTAGGCCGGACAAGCCGTCCGCCGTGGGCCGGTTCTCGGTCGAATAGAGTTCTTCATTGCCCGGACCTGCATCGCGGGTCTGGAGCGCGTAGATCAGCGCGCCGCCGACGCCGAACAAGGCTACAGCGCCGACGCCAGCGAGCATCTTGCGTGACAGGCGGGTGACGCGCGGCGGTTCGGCGCGCAGCCGCATCGGCGAGGCGTCCGTGGTGTTGGTGGTGTCTGTCATGACGGGGAGTCTCCGGTCGCGCTGGCAGGCTGATCGGCGGCCGCCTGCGTCGGGTTGATACGGACGATCCTGACGACCTGCTGGCGGGTGCCGCCGCCAAGGCGCAGCTCGGCCGCACCGAATAGGCGGTCCACGATCAGGATGTTCTGGTGGATGCGGCTGTTGACGATCTGCGGTTCGCCATCGGAGCCGAGTACGAAGATCGGCGGCATCTCGCCCTGCACGATCCCGGCCGGGAAGACGACATAGACGCGCCGTCCATCGTCGAAGACGGAAACCGGCCGCCACGGCGGGCTGTCTCCGGTCAGGCCGTAGCGATAGTTCCGCGCGGCCTCGGCGGGAATGACGGGTGCGGCTGGAACGGTCTGGCGCTGGCCCGCTGGCGGTGCCGGATAGGCCCAGGCGACGGCAGGCATGTAGAGCGATTCCCGCGCGCGCAGCTCGATCATGTAGGTGCGCCGGTCGGTGGTGACGACAAGGTTGGTGGCAATGTCCGGGCGTGTCGGCTTCACGAGGATATGGACACGGCGGTTCGCGCCGGACCCGGATTCCGTGTCGCCGATGATCCACCTTGCGGTATCACCCGCCGCGATCGGCCCCGCGCCGGTCAGGCTCTCGCCCGGCTCCAGCGCAATGGTGGTGATCTGCCCGACTGCGGCATAGACCTGATAGAGCGCGCCCTCGCTCCACGGATAAATCTGGATCGCGTTGTAATAGCCTGCGCGGCGCGGCTCGACGCGAGCGGCGGCGTTGGCGTTCTCGACGCGGCCGGTCGGTGTTCCAGCAGCGGCGCCGCCGCGCGCGACGGTCCACGCGGGCGGCGTGTGCAGCGGCCGGGGCGTTTCGTCGGTCGCGGCCGCCTGCACCACTGGCAGCGGCGGCACGCTATCGTCATAGCTCCATTGCTGCGTCCGGTTGGTGGCGCAGCCTGCGAGCATGGTGGCCGAAAGCAGCACGGCCGCGATTGTGGGGGTGCGGGTGATCGTCCTCATTGGCTCATCTCCCGTGACCACGAAATTGCATTGACGTAGATTCCCAACGGGTTGGCGCGCAGGCGCTCGGCATCGCGCGGCGTCTGGATCACGATGGTCAGGATCGCCGTCCATCGCTCGGTGGTGGCGAGCTGGCCGTTTTCGTAGTGGCGTTCGGTCCAAGCCACGCGGAAGCTGTCGGGCGATGCCCGGATGACGCTCGAGACCTCGACGGCGACCTGCTGACGGCCGACCCGCGTGAACGGGTCGTTGGCCCGCGCATAGTCGTTCAAGGCAGCCGCGCCCCTGTCGGTGGTGAACTCGTATGCGCGAAGCCAATTCTGGCGAACGATGATGGCGTCGGCCGGGATCGCGCGGACCTGCTCGATGAAGCGGCCGAGATGGAAAGCGATCTGCGGATCGGTGGCGCGATAGTCAGCGTTTGCGGGCGCGACGGTCTGCGCCTGGCCGATATTGTCGACCTGTACCACCCAGGGCACGACGGTCCCGCGCGCGGACTGCCAGACAAGGGCGGAAGCGAAGCCGGCCGACAGGATCAGCGAGCCGAACGCCATATAGCGCCAGTTCTTCGCCTGAACACGGGCCGAGCCGATGCGCTCGTCCCATGCCTGCGCGGCTTTCTGATAGGGTGTCTCGGGTTCCGGCGACTTGCCGTAGTGGGTTGCTGGTCGTTTGAAGATGGTCATGAGCGGTCACTTTCGGAAAGGTTGATGGAGGAACCGGAGCCGTGGCTGTCGCCGGAGCGCACCGCATGGGCTGCCATGGTCGTGCCGTGGTTCATGGCCTGGGAGCGCTGCATCCGCTGCGCCCAGGCCGGAGCACTGCCTGCGACGGCGGACGGTGCGGCGGCGGGAGTAGCGCTCGCGCCGCCGACCGTGCCTGCGGTGGACGTGCCGCCGGTCACACCAAAGGCGGCGCGTGCGCCATCGGAAAAGCTGGATTTGACGCTTTCCGATGCTTTCGACGCGGCGCGCTTCAAGGGCGATACAGCGGCAGAACCTGCGGTCCGCGCGACACCGCCGAGGCCGGAGGCGACACTGGCCGCGCCGGTCTGGCCGAGCGAGCCGACGCTGTAGGCGGCCGTCGCCGCGCCTGCGGCGGAAGCACCTCCGCGAACGGCCGCGGCTCCACCGGACAGAGCGGCGGCGCCGCCTCTGGCGGCCAGCATCGCTCCACCTCCCGCCGCCGCGCCTCCTGCGAGCACCATGCCGCCGGCGGCAAGGCCGGTGCCTACGGCCGCACCCGCGCCGAGTTGCGGGCCGCCCGACACGATGCCGTTGGCGATGCCGGGGCCGAAGATGCCGAGGCCGAGCAGCGACAGCGCGGCGAGCACGATCGCCATGGCGTCGTCGATGGTCGGGGTTGCCCCGCCGAAACCGGCGGTGAATTGGCTGAACAAGGTCGAGCCGATGCCGATGATGACGGCGAGCACCAGAACCTTGATGCCGGACGACACCACGTTGCCCAAGACCTTCTCGGCCATGAAGGCGGTCTTGCCGAACAGCCCGAAGGGGATCAGCACGAAACCGGCGAGCGTGGTCAGTTTGAACTCGATCAGGGTGACGAAGAGCTGGATGGCGAGGATGAAGAAGGCCAGAACCACCAGCGCCCATGCGAACAGTAGGCATGCGATCTGGATGAAGTTCTCGAAGAAGCTAATCCAGCCCATCAGGTCGGAGATGGAATCGAGCAGCGGCCGGCCGGCGTCGAGGCCTGTCTGCGCGACGCGGCCCGGCCGCATGAGATCGGCAACGGAAAAGCTGGTGCCTGACGCCATGAGGCCAAGTCCGGCGAAGCTCTCGAAGACGATCTGCGCGAGGTTGTTCCAGTTGGAAATGATGTAGGCGAAGACGCCGACGAACAGCGTCTTTTTTACCAGCCGCGCGATGATGTCGTCATCCGCGCCCCATGCCCAGAATAGCGCGGCAAGCGTCACGTCGATGATGATGAGCGTGGTCGCCACAAACGCGACCTCGCCGCCGAGCAGGCCGAACCCGCTGTCGATGTAGGATGTGAATACGCCGAGGAAATTGTCGATGACGCCCGTATTGCCCATGGTCAGCGCGCCTCGCTGCGGTCACGGCCGAGGAAGCGGTCGCGGGATTCAGCCCATGCGGCGAGGCAGCCGGCATCGCTGGCGGCAGCCTCGCCGAGCTGCTGGCAGCGGCGCAGAGTTTCGCGCAGCGGATCGGCCGGCGGCTGGAAGGCCGGCGCGGGGCGAGGCGCGGAAGGTTGGTCCTTCCGCGCCATGTCGATTGCGGTCGCCGTGACGGCGATGGCGATGAACACAACGGCCCCGAGCCGCGCCAGCATCTTGCCGTCCATGGCGAGCCTCCCGTCAGTTGTTGCCGTTGTTGAACATCTGCGCGTTGCCCGGCTGGTAGCCGGTGCCGGGCGTCAGAAAACGGCGGCGCTGCTCGCGGCCCTGTTCGGCAGCCGTCGCGCGCTCGGCCTCGGTCAGCGCGTCGGCTCGGCCGTTCGCCGAGATGACTGCGATCAGGTCGGAGAGCTGCTGCGACTGGAGTGCGAGAAGCTGGTTGCCGGCCTGCGTCGCCTGCAATGCGCCGGTCGCACCCTGACTCTGGCCGACAAGCGCGGCCATCTCGGCGCGGTTGCTGTCGATATTGCCGACCGCCCCCGCCTGCACGCGCATCGCGTCCTGCAAGCCGCCGACCGTGTTCTCCCAGCGCGAACGCGCATCGGCGACAAGCTGGGCGTCGGTCGCCGAAAGCGAAACATTGCCGTATCGCTGCTGGAACGCTTGGTCGATCTGCCCGACCTCGAAGGCGATGTTCTGCGCCTGCCCGAGAAGCTGCTGCGTGCGCTGGACATTCTGCTGGAGCTGCTGGAGCGAGGAATGCGGCAGGCTCGCAAGATTGCGGGCCTGATTGATGAGCATCTGCGCCTCGTTCTGGAGCGAGGTGATCTGGTTGTTGATCTGCTCCAGAGTGCGGGCGGCCGTGAGGACGTTTTGCGCGTAGTTGGATGGGTCATAGACGATCCGGCCGAAAAGCTGAGCATGGGCCGGACTTGCCAGCATGGGCGAAAACGCGACAGGCACGGCGAGCGCCAGCGCGAGAGCCGAGGCTCCGACGATCTTGGGATAGGTCATGGAAGAATCTCCTGTGTGGGGTGGGTATCGAGCCGAGCCGGCGCGGCGGATTCCGGCCGGTCGGCAAGATTGGTGAGGTTGGGGATCAGGTCGGCCGCCCAATCGACGCCGCGCTCGCGCAGCCATGCGGCGAGGAAGCCGTCGCGGCCGGCCTCAGTGACGATCTGCGCAATGAGCGTCTGGTCGGATTTGGCGGATGCGGCGCAGAGCGCGAGGCCGACTTCGGACAGGCCAAGCTCGAACAGGCGATTGCCGCGCCGCGACTGGCAGTAGTAGTCCCGCTTGGGCGTCGCCCGCGCGAGGATTTCGATCTGGCGGTCATTGAGGCCGAAGCGGCGATAGATGGCCGTGATCTGCGGCTCGATGGCGCGCTCGTTCGGCAGCAAGAGCCGGGTCGGGCAGCTCTCGATGATGGCGGGCGCGATGGTGCTGCCGTCGATATCGGACAGGCTTTGCGTGGCGAAGATGACGCTGGCGTTCTTCTTGCGCAGCGTTTTCAGCCATTCGCGGAGCTGGCCGGCGAAACCCTCGTCGTCCAGCGCAAGCCAGCCCTCGTCGATGATGAGCAGCGTGGGCCGCCCGTCCAATCTGTCGCCGATGCGATGGAACAGATAGGCGAGCACGGCGGGGGCCGCGCCGGTCCCGACAAGGCCCTCGATCTCGAACGCCTGCACGTCCGCCGAGCCGAGATGTTCGGCTTCGGCGTCGAGCAGCCGGCCATAGGCACCGCCGACGCAGAACGGCCGGAGCGCCTGTTTCAGATCGTTGGATTGCAGCAGGACCGCAAGGCCGGTGATGGTGCGTTCCTCGACCGGCGCGGACGCAAGCGAAGTCAACGCGGTCCAAAGATGCTCCTTCACCTCGGGCGTGATCGCAACACCCTCGCGCATGAGGATGGCGGCGATCCAGTCCGCCGCCCAGGCGCGTTCATAGGTGTCGTGGATGCGGGCGAGCGGCTGGAGCGAAACCGAGGCGTCAGACCCTTCGGTCAATCCGCCGCCGAGGTCGTGCCAGTCGCCGCCCATGGTGAGCGCGGCGGCGCGGATCGAGCCGCCGAAATCGAAGGCGAAGACCTGCGAGCCCTCGTAACGGCGGAACTGCAAGGCCATGAGCGCGAGCAGCACGGACTTGCCCGCGCCCGTGGGTCCGACGACGAGGGTGTGCCCCACGTCGCCGACATGGAGGGAAAACCGGAACGGGGTTGAGCCTTCGGTCTGGCCATAGAGCAAGGGTGGTGCCCCGAAATGCTCGTCCCGTTCCGGTCCCGCCCACACCGCCGAAAGCGGGATCATGTGGGCGAGATTCAATGTGCTGATGGGCGGCTGTCGCACATTCGCGTAGGCATGTCCGGGCAGAGAGCCGAGCCAGGCATCGACCGCGTTGACTGTCTCGGCCATGACGGTGAAGTCGCGGCCCTGAACGATCTTCTCGACCAGGCGTAGCTTTTCGTCAGCAATGCGGGAGTCGGCATCCCAAACGGTGACGGTCGCCGTGACGTAGGCCATGCCCGCCACGTCCGCGCCAAGTTCCTGCAAGGCCATGTCGGCGTCGAGCGCCTTGTTGGCGGCGTCGGTGTCCACGAGCGCGGACGCCTCGTTCGTCATCACCTCTTTCAGGATGGCGGCGATCGACTTGCGCTTGGCGAACCACTGGCGGCGGATCTTCGTCAGCAGCCGCGTCGCGTCGGTCTTGTCGAGCAGAATGGCACGGGTGCTCCAGCGATACGGGAACGGCAGCCAGTTCATGTCGTCGAGCAGGCCGGGCGTCGTCGCGGTCGGGAATCCCACGATGGTCAGGACGCGCAGATGCGCGTCGCCAAGGCGCGGCTCCAGCCCGCCAGTCAATGGCTGGTCGGCCAGCAGCGCGTCGAGGTGCATCGGCACCTCGGGCACGCGCACCCGATGCCGGTTGGTCGACACGGTGGAATGAAGGTAGGTCAGCGTCCCGGTGTCATCGAGCCAGCGGCATTCCGGCATGAAGCCGTCGAGCAGCGCCAGCACGCGGTCGGTGCGATCCGCGAAGCCGCGCAGGGCTTCCCACGGATCGACGCCGGATTGCTCCCGGCCCTCGTAGAGCCAGGTTTCGGCGCGGGCAGCTTCCTCGGCCGGTGGCAGATAGAGGAAGGTCAGGAAGTAGCCGGAGACGAAATGCGTCCCGGCTTCCTCAAATGCAGCTATCCGTTCGGCGTCCAGCAACGCAGATGCGGCGTCGGGAAAGGTGCTGTTGGGATAGGTCGCGGCCTCGCTGCGCTGCGCCTCGACGAAGATGCTCCAGCCGGAACCGAGACGGCGCACGGCGTTGTTGATGCGGCCGGCAACCGCGACCAGCTCGGCCGCGACGGCGGAATCCAGATCGGGACCGCGAAACTTCGCCGTCCTCTGAAAGCTGCCATCCTTGTTGAGCACGATGCCCTGGCCGACCAGCGCGGCCCAGGGCAGATAGTCGGCGAGACGGGCTGCGGTGCGGCGGTATTCTGCAAGGTTCATCATGGCGGCGCCCCCTCAGACCGACAGATGACCGGGGATGCGGATATGCCGCCGCCCGACCTCGACGAAGAGCGGATCGCGCTTCGCCGCCCAGACGGCGGCGAAATGGCCGATGGCCCAGATGGCGAGGCCTACCAGCCATAGGCGCAGGCCGAGGCCCACGGCCCCGGCCAGCGTCCCGTTCAGAATCGCGATGGCGCGCGGAGCGCCGCCGAGCAGGATATGCTCGGTCAGCGCCCTGTGGACCGGGACCAAAAATCCCGGCACCGCGTCGAGTTGTTCAAGGCCGCCCGCCATCAGATGAGCGCCCCGCCGCCGAACGAGAAGAACGACAGGAAGAAGCTCGACGCGGCGAACGCAATCGACAGGCCGAACACGATCTGGATCAGCTTGCGGAAGCCACCGCCTGTATCGCCGAAGGCCAGCGTCAGGCCGGTCACGATGATGATGATGACGGCGACGATCTTGGCGACAGGCCCCTCGATGGACTGAAGGATGCTTTGGAGTGGTGCTTCCCACGGCATCGACGAACCGGAAGCATGGGCGGCCGGGGCGAGCATGATGCTGATGGCGAGAGTAGAGGCTGCGGTTGCCATGCGGCGATAGCCGCGCGAGATGGTGCGGATCATGAAGGTTCTCCTGTGCTGATCGGGGTTGCGGGGTTGATGCGGTAGTCGCCGTCCGGGCCGAGACCTTCGACGCGGGCGAGTTCGGCCAGCCGACGCGCGGAACCGCGCCCGGAAAGGACGGCAACAAGGTCGATGGTCTCGGCGATCAGGGCTCGCGGGACGGTGACGACGGCTTCCTGGATGAGTTGTTCGAGCCGGCGAAGCGCCCCGATGCCGGTCCCGGCATGGATGGTGCCGATACCGCCCGGATGGCCGGTGCCCCACGCTTTAAGAAGGTCGAGGGCTTCCGATCCGCGCACCTCGCCGATGGGGATGCGATCCGGGCGCAGGCGCAGCGAGGAACGGACGAGATCGGAAAGCGTCGCCACGCCGTCTTTCGTCCGCATGGCGACAAGGTTGGGCGCGGCGTCCTCGATGATGACGACGCGATCCGAAGTCTTCGCCACCTCGGCGAGCAACGCGTTGGTCAGCGTGGTTTTGCCGGTGGACGTGCCGCCCGCGACCAAGATATTGGCGCGAGAGGCGACCGCCGAGCGCAGCATCGCCGCGTGATTGGCGGTCATGATGTCGGCGGCCACATAGTCGTCGAGCGTGAACACCGCGACGGCGGGCTTGCGAATGGCGAAGGTCGGGGCGGCAACAACGGGTGGCAACAGGCCCTCGAACCGCTCGCCCGACTCCGGCAGCTCGGCGGATACGCGGGGGCTTCGGGCGTGAACCTCCACGCCAACATGGTGCGCGACCAGCCGCACGATGCGTTCGCCATCGGCGGCGGACAGGCGCTCGCCCGTATCGGCAAGCCCCTCGGACAGACGGTCGATCCACAACCGCCCGTCCGGGTTCAACATCACCTCGACCACGGCCGGATCTTCCAGAAACCGCGCAATGGAAGGCCCGAGCGCGGTCCGCAGCATGCGCGCACCGCGTTGGATCGCTTCCGGTCTGTGATGGTTGGCGGTCATGTCGGCCCCGTTTCTTGGCGGGGACGTGACAGGCGATCCCCGGATCGGGGTCGATTAAGAGAGGCCGAAATTGGGCCTGTTCAACAAGTATTTACGTCCGTGCTGGCATCGGCGGCTATCGGCGGTAAATAGGATGGATTGAAAACCTAGGCCGCGTCGCCATCCGTGCCGGTCTGATCTTGCGGCGGACTGTCGTGAAGCGAATCCATGTCGCGCGATAGCTCTTTCAGGAACCTGTCTCCGGTCGCCAGCCTGCGGCCGAGGTTCTGCATGAAACCTTCGAAACGCTCATTCCCCTTGATCCGTGCGGACTGCTTGGCGCTGTCTGGCAACGGCGGGGGCATCGTCAGCCAGAAGTGGACGAACAAGGAAAGGGTCTCGCCAAGCACGGCGAGATCTTCGTCCAGCGTGCCGATCTGTCGGCCGATCTTGTCCAGGCGGCGCGACATCGCCGCTTCCAGCCGATCCGACGTGTCGCCCGACAGGAAGGATGCGACTGCCGCCTCGATGATGGCGGACTTCGACACCCCCCGGCGCAGCGACAGCGCCTCGACCTGTTTGAGCAGTTCCGGGTCGAAATAGACATTCATGCGGGTGCGGGCTGTCATTGGCTCCCCCTCAAAGCTCGATCCCGTCATCGGGATTCATCGACGCCTGCCGGGCGATCATCCGCATCCGCGAGCGAAGAGCGCGCGCCTTGGCGGCATCCACGTCTGGCTCGTCGTCCAGAATGTCGAACTCCTGGGCGGGCGGTGTCGACGGCGGGACGATTTCCTCATGCTCGGGCAATTCCGGTTCGCGGCGGATGCCGGCATTGTCGGGGTCGCCCTCCGCGCCGCTGGCAACACTCGTCACTGGCCTTTCCGCCGCTACGATGACGCGGCTCGTCCAGTCGTCGGTGGCCGGCTTCGTTGCCGGAGCGGATGGCAGCTCTGGCGGCGGCAGGATGCGCTCCTGAAATCGCCCGTCCTCAAAATAGCGGGCTTTCTTCGCCCGGATCGGCGGAGTGCCGGCGACCATGACGATTTCATCGGCGGGCGGAAGCTGCATGATCTCACCGGGAGTCAGCAGCGGCCGCGCGGTTTCCTGCCGCGATACCATCAAGTGCCCAAGCCAGGGCGCGAGCCTATGACCGGCATAGTTGGTGGAATCGCGCATCTCGGTCGCCGTGCCGAGCGAGTCCGACACACGCTTGGCGGTGCGCTCGTCATTGGTGGCAAAGGCGACGCGGACGTGGCAGTTGTCGAGAATGCTGTTGTTTGGCCCATAGGCGCGCTCGATCTGGTTGAGCGATTGGGCGATCAGGAAGGATTTGAGGCCGTAGCCAGCCATGAAGGCGAGCGCGGATTCAAAGAAGTCGAGCCGGCCCAATGCTGGAAACTCGTCCAGCATCATGAGCAAGCGATGCCGCTTGCCGGATAGGGTCAGTTCCTCGGTCAGCCTGCGGCCAATCTGGTTGAGGATGAGCCGGATCAGCGGTTTCGTCCGGTTGATGTCGGACGGCGGGACGACAAGGTAGAGTGTGACCGGCCGATGGCTGCCAACGAGATCGGCAATGCGCCAGTCGCAACGATCCGTGACGCGTGCCACGACCGGATCGCGGTAGAGGCCGAGAAACGACATGGCGGTGGACAACACGCCCGAACGCTCGTTTTCGCTCTTGTTCAGCAACTCGCGCGCCGACGAGGCGATGACGGGATGCACGCCGACATCGCCAAGGTGCGGCGTGTCCATCATCGCGCGCAAGGTTGCCTCGACCGGGCGACGGGGATCGGACAGGAAGTTGGCGACGCCAGACAGGGTTTTGTCCTTCTCGGCATAGAGAACATGCAGGATCGCGCCGACCAGCAGGCTGTGGCTGGTCTTTTCCCAGTGATTCCGCTTGTCGAGACTGCCTTCGGGATCGACTAATATGTCCGCGATGTTCTGCACGTCGCGGACTTCCCATTCGCCCTGGCGCACCTCGAGCAACGGATTGTAGGCTGATGACTTCGCGTTGGTCGGATCGAACAGTAGGACGCGACCATGCTTCGCGCGGAAGCCGGCCGTAAGGGTCCAGTTCTCCCCCTTGATGTCGTGGACAATGCAGCTTCCCGGCCAGGTCAACAGCGTCGGCACCACCAGCCCGACGCCTTTGCCCGATCTCGTGGGGGCGAAGCATAGGACGTGCTCCGGCCCGTTATGGCGTAAATAGTCGCGATCGTATCGACCGAGCAGGACGCCATCGGGGCCGAGCAGCCCGGCGCTGCGGATTTCGCGATCTTCGGCCCATCGTGCCGAGCCATAGGTCGCAATGTTGCGGGCTTCACGCGCCCGGATGATCGACATGAGGATGGCGGCGGCGATGGCGATGAAGCCGCCGGACGTGGCGATGATCGCACCCTCGACGAAAATGGTGGGCGCATAGGCGTCGAACGAAAACCACCACCAGAAGAAGGCCGGTGGATAATAGACCGGCCAGCCCGCCAGTTCGAACCACGGATTGCCAAGCTGGGGCTGGAAGCCGAGGCGGAAGGCGACCCATTGCGTCGCCACCCAGGTCATCACCATGACAATGGCGAAGACGACGGCAATCTGCCCCCAGAGTATTCGACCTCCGCGCATACAGGCTCCAATCGGTAAGAGAGGTGGAGCCGATCAGAAAATGGCCAAATTCGCAGGGATCAACAATAAAGGTGCAGCCGTAGGGCGACAGGATACTGTCGGCGGTAAATCGGACGGTCGCGCCGGCACTATTCCGGCACTCTCTTGGAATCAGTGATCACGACTCGATCTGAACGTAAAAGCGATCTGCCTCTGGAATTACATTGAAGGGCGTCATGAGCGCGGAATTCCTCATAGCCCCATTCCTCGCTGCCGCCCCAGCTGCCACGATACCGATCCGCCCTGCACCATGCCTGCGACCTCGCGGCCGAGCTGCCGGTCGATAACAGGCCGCCATGGGACAAGGGTGAACTCGTGGCTCTGTTCGACCACGGCGAACTTGCCACTCGATAGATGCACCGCTCCGGTGAACTTGCCGCTGATCTTCTCGCCATCCGCCGCCGCCCGGAACGGAAGCGCCTTGCTCTCGGCCAGCTCCGTGCCGACGCGGGCAACTTCGCGCTCGCGCAGAGTGGCGAGAAGGCTGCGCCGGTAGAAAATGCGGCCGTCCCGTGCTCGGGTAGCGTCGCCCTGTTCGATATGATGTTCGCGGCGCTTGTCCATCGCCTCGCGCACCTGCTGACCGAAACCGGCCGGAGCGAGATCCGATGCGTCAGGCGTCACCAGCCTCCGGTCGAGCCAGGTCGCGCCATCAGAACCGATCTGGCTTTCCAGATTGAAGGTCGAGATGACGCGGATACTGGCCTGCCGGTTGCGGCCGGCGTCGTAGGTGGCGGCACGACTCTCGAAATCCTCGGGGATGCGCCATCGATCGGCGTCGATCCGCTCGACGATCCCGGCGCGGCGAAGCGCCTCCAGTCGCCGGACATGAGCATCGACGAACCCGTCATAGTCGCCACCCGGAACGCGGCCGTCGAATTTGGCCTGTTCCAGATGGCGGCTCGGCCGATAGGTGCCGTCCTCGGCGATGGCCGCTATCGCGCGGTCGGACGGACGGCTTGCGGTGTCGGCCTGGCCGATCTCGATAACGCTGCCGATCCGGGCATCCTCGACGCGGGCCGGGTCGATGCCCGGAACATGATGTGTCCGGCCGTCGATGCCGTCCACCACGACGGTCAGGTTCTCGCCCATCTCGTCGGTGAGATATTTGTCCACGACCCGGCCGACGATGGGCGTTTCGGGCGCGGCATCATGAAGCTGGAAGGTCATCGGATCGCGCTCCAGGCCATCGGCCTTCAGCGCCTTGTGCATGTTGCGGATGATGTCGCCGCGCTCGCCCATCTCGCGCAAGGTCGGCTCCATCCGGTCGCTCAACTCCCAGACGCCCGGCGCGTGTTCGGTCGCCAGCCCCATCTTCTCCAGCTTGGCAAGACGGCGCAGGCGCAGCGTGCGATTGAACTGGCGGCGCGGATCGTCGGGCTCATGGCGCAGATCGAGGAATTTTTCGTCGGCTTCTTCGGTCATCGCCCGGTCGATGCGGGTGAAGCGGTCCTGATCGACCTCGGCCGACAGTTTTCGGGTCTGCTCGATCTCGGTGACGGGACCAAGCTCCAGCGTGGTCAGCTCGCTCGCCCGCTCGCGGAGTCCGTTGGCGAGATAGTCGCCGTTGATGACGAGGTTCTCGCCGAGATCGTCCTTCCCCCGGACGATGACATGCACATGGGGATGACCGGTATTGTAATGGTTGACCGCGACCCAATCGAGTTTCGTGCCGAGGTCGCCTTCGATCTGCTTCATCAGATCGCGGGTGTGCTCGGTGAGGTCCGAGAGATCGACAGCATCCTCGGGCGAGACGATGAACCGAAACTGGTGGCGATCGTCCTTGCCGCGCTCGACGAAGGCATCGCCGTCGGCGCGATCTTCGGTGGCGGAATAGAGCTGGCCGCGTTCGCCATCGCGCGAGGTTCCGTCACGCTGAATGTAGCGAAGATGGGCGGCGGCCTTGCCGTTCTTGCCGGCCTGCTGGACGTAGCGCGTCTTGACGACGACGCGGCGCATTCCCGGCGCGCTGTGGCGCCAGCCGCCCGACAGGGTTCGAGCATTCACGAAGGCCGCACCGCGTCCGCGCTTGACGCCCGGCCCCTTGCTGGCCCGCGAAACCTTCCCGCTCTTTCCGGCCGAACCCGAAGTGGTGCGTGACGGGGATCGCGATGCCGATGGAGACGATCTGCCAGGGATGTTGCTATGCTGGCGCGCGAGCTTCTTGGCCTGGGTGAGAAAGCTCTTGGCCTTGCCGAGCTTCGGCGCATCCGCTCGGATGCGGCCGGGCTTCGGACGGAAGCGGTTTTCATCATCGGCGCTCATGAGTGCGCCTCTGGCCAAAAAAATGCCGAACCCGCCGGAAATCGGCTAAAATGCGGCTGTAGTGCCGGTCAAAACCCCGCAAGGCCAAGGCTTTGCGCGAATCTCCGGCACCACGGGGCGAAAACCATGGTGCCAGTCCCGGCTCCCCCAACCAGTGTGCAGACAACAACAAATTCAGAAATCGGGCCAACGTAGTGCCGGTTTCCTTTATCTTGCCCTCCGCCTTTACTGCCCTTTCCGCCCTTCCTGCCGGGAATCCAGCCAGGCGAAACCCTGCATGACTGGACACCGGAACGTATCGCGCCGAGCGCGGGAACACGCCTGTCATGGCGCTCCCCCGTCGTCGGCGCGGCCCGGAACGGGCGCGCGGATGTCACCGGATTGCACTTCGGATGACGGCGCGGCGGTAGTTCGCATGTCGGTCGAGCGCGTGACGAACAGCGGAGCCGCGCGCCAGTCGGGCGGCGGTGGCGGTTCTGGCGCGGGTATTTCGCCCCCGGCCGAACTGCCCAGAACTGGCGCAAGCGCAGCGACATAGGCGCGCGTCTCGGCGGGCAAGGCACGGCCTGTCGTGCGATGTTCGTCGTAACGGCCAGGACCGGCATTGTAGGCCGCGAGCATCGCGGCGACGTTGCCGTAGCGGTCCCACATTTCGCGCAGATAAGCCGCACCCGCCATGATGTTGTCGCGTGGGTCGTAAGGATCGCGGCCGAGGCCATGGCGGACGCGCAGGCCCGCCCAAGTGTCGGGCATGACCTGCATCAATCCCATCGCTCCGGCCGACGAGATTGCGCGCACGTCGCCCGCGCTCTCGGCGCGGAGCACTGCGCGAATCCAGTGTTCGGGAATACCGAAACGTTGCGAGGCTTCGGTAATGAAGCCGGCATAGGGATCGGAGGGATTCGCGCGCGCGACGGGTGCGGCTTGCGCCGATACGGCAACCGGACTGACTCCGACCGCGAGCACGCCAGCCAGCAGCAGACCGGCATATCGCACGATCTTCCTGTCTCTGTTCGACCTCCAGCCTGCCAGCGTGCTCGCTGCGGTCAAGGGCAAGGCGCGAGCGCCGGCGAGAGGCCGCCCCTGACCTTCGCTGTGCGCGCCGGCCGTCCGGTGGCCGAGCGGGACGACAGGATGAGACGGCCTTGCCGCGAACAACGGGATGAGGGTTTTGAACGCGAGGATGACGCAATAGCGCATGGCTTTCAGTCCCGCCCGCCACGCGGCTTCGGGCGGTTCCAGTGCAGTGACCACGCCGTCTTGTCGTTGCTGTTCTGGAAGAGGTTGGCGCGGATCGGCTGCGGCAAGGCGGGATCGTCGATCACCAGCGAAATGTAATCGCCGGCTTTTTCGCCGACCTCCTTCCAGCCCGCTCCGACCTCGGGGCCATCTTCGGCCCCATGAAGGACGCGATAGGCGGGCGCGTTGTCCGCATCCGATGGTTCGGCGGGAACAATGGTCAGTTCACGGTAAAGGGTGAGCGTATGAACACGGCCGACGAAGGTTTCATTTTCGGCGGTGAATTGACCGATCTGTGGCATGACAAGTCTCCAATGGTTGCAGGTTTCAGGGAGGATTAATGCGTCGGCACGCGCCATTCGTAGCGGCCGTCGCCTTCCTCATCGGTCCAGAGCGGCAGCGCCCGGCCGATGACGGAATCTGCGGGGATGGGTCCGAAGTAACGGCCGTCCAGGCTGTCGCGGATCTCCCAATTCATGAGGAAGATTTCGCCGTCGCCGATGACGCGGCAGCCCTGCCAGACCGGCAGATCGCGGCCGATCCGGTCGCGGTCCAGCGCTTCGCCCATTTCCACGCCATCGACGGTGACGGTGCGGCCAGTGCGGCAAACCCGCTGTCCGGGCAAACCGAGGACGCGCTTCAGGAGCGGCACGCCGCGCCCGACATAACCGCGCTCGACCATGAAGGCGGCGAGCGGTTCGGGCGGCATGATTGCGACCAGCTCGGGCACTTCGATCCGCTCGGCGGGTTCGACGGTGTAGAAGCCGATGGGCGCGCTGGCCGTGGCGTTCCAGATCAGTTTCGTAGGCGTCGGGATGAACGCGGCGATGGCGACGCCCATCGCCGCAAAATACGTCACCATGACGTAGCCGAACCGTGTCATGGTTCGATCCTCCGGCGATGGAGCCAGGCGGCGTGTCGTTCCGGCGTGTAGTCGCGCGGCTCCAGACCGGCGGTCAGGCGGTTGTGGACATGCCGCCAGTGATCGGGCGCGGCGTCGGCCGGATCGAGGCCGAGCGCTTCCACCGCGTCGATGGCGGCCAGCGCGCGCTGCACCTTCGCCCAGCTATCGAGGCGCAACAGGATGTCGCCGCCGGGGCGGACGAAAGGCAGCGTCTGGAACGGCTCGCCGCGGCCGATGGCGCGCACGATGTCGATGCGGGAAATCACCGTGCCATGCTCGCCCGCCGCCCAGCGGACGAAGGCGAAGACGCTTTCCGGCGCGAAGCCGACGAGGCTGCGGCGACGGTCGATGATCTGTTCGTAGCTCTTGCGGCCGAACCGTATCCAGCGCTCGACCTTGCGCTTGTCGAAGGTCAGTTCGACCAATGTGGTGAAAGGCGCAGGCCCGTCCGGCAGCGGACGGCCGTGCAAGCGGCGGGCCGCGTTGCCGGTCATATCGGATCTCCTTCGGTGGATGGAAATTCGCGCGCGAGCAGGTCGCGCAGCATGTCGGCGACGGTGATGCCGCGCCGGAAAGCCGCGACCTTGATGCGCCCGCGCATCTCGGGCGTGATGTCGATCGTCAGGCGAGCGGTGAACGCCTCGCCTGTGGTTTTGCCGGTCTGCGGCGTGTCCGAAGCCTTGATCCAGCTCTCGGGATCGCTCGGCCGGGATGCGAAGCGAGGCTTGCCGGGAGCGCGGGTCATGGCGCGCTCCGCCCGATGCCGAGATGGTCGATCTCCGTGGCAAGCGCGGCGATCTCGCGCGTGGCCCGGCTGTCGGCGTCGATCTCGCTGGTAAGCCGGCCGGACTGCGCGGCGTCGGCGAAGACGACGCGCTGGCCGATGGTGGCGGCAAGCAAGGGCGGATCGTGGTCGGCCAGCGTCTCGGCCGTCTCTCGGGCGATGACGGTGCGCGCGCCGCAACGGTTGAGCACGAAACGGGCGACCAGCTCAGGCCTGTAGATGCGCGCTTCCTTGAGAAGCGCCAGCATTTCGGCCGAGGCCCAACCATCGAAGGGGGATGGCTGCACCGGGATCAACACCAGGTCGGCGGCAAGCAGCGCCGAGCGCATCAGAGCTGCGACGCGCGGCGGCCCGTCGATGACAACGTGATCGGCGTCGCGGGCCAGCTCCGGCGCTTCCCGGTGCAAGGTGTCGCGGGCCAGGCCGATAGTGCTGAACAGCCTTGGCAGCCCCTCATGGCTGCGTGTCTGCGACCAGTCGAGCGCGGAGCCTTGTGGATCAGCGTCGATCAGCGTGACGCGCTTTCCCCTTGCGGCCCATTCTCCCGCGAGGTGCAGCGCCAGCGTGGTTTTGCCGACGCCGCCTTTCTGGTTGAGGAGAGCGACGATCATGGCTTCCCTCCCGGTTCATCATCGAAGGGGAGGTGAACGGCGGCTGGGGAGCCGGAAGTATCTATCGAGACTGGCCGGGAAGATGTTCTGCGGCGATTGCACGACGCGCGATTATGGGCGCTGCCTGAAGATGTGCGCGTGGTTCTATCCACATCGCGCGCGCGCTCTTCAATGTTAGATTCTTGGTTAGATTCTAAGTTAAGGGCACGATTTCTTTTTTCTTTTTCATCGGTTACGGCCTGTTTGAGTTCCCGATGGCACGTGCGCGCGGTTCCCGATGGCACAAGGGTCGGGGTTCCTGATGGCACGACGCCATCCACAGCTTTTCCACAGGGTTTCCACGGCTCGAACGCGAGCAGGGTGCGGCCACTGACCTCGATCTCAAGGCAAAGCCAATATCCCGGAAGCGGCTGACGACGGATGATGTCGCGCAACTCGAAAGCAAAGCGCTTGAAGGGCGAGAGGCTTCCCGACTTCAGGTAGAGGTGACGCAGATCGAACCGCCAGCCTCGCCGCTGCTTGCCACCATGCTTTCGTACCAGACGATAGAGCCAGCGCTCCAGGCCGCCCGTCAGGTTGAAATAGGTCCGATCGATGGTGAGAACGAGCGCGTCGTCGAGGACTGCGCTGTAGAACCAGTCCGGCACGATCAGTTCAATGCCTGCCGACCTGCCGCGATGGTCGGTGCGTTCGCGCCATTCGTTGATCCAGGAGAAGCGATGGCGGCGGCCTTCCGCGGACTGCCGGATCGAGGTCGACACCGTTGTCGACTGGAGCCGATCAAGCCCGGCCTTCAGACGCTGATAGTCGCGCGCGCCGACACCACGCCGGATGAAGGTCAGTATTTCGTAGGGCGTGGCGGCCATCAGACGCGATGTTGGCAATCCTGCGTCGCGGGCCTCGACGATCTGGCTGGCCGCCCAGATCAGGATGTCGGCGTCCCAGATGGTGGCCATGCCATGGTCGGGTACGGCTTCGACACGGATCGCGACGCCGCCGGCGACAAAATCGATCGGGGCTGTCCGGTGAGATTTCGAGAGCGAGAAGAAGGGATAGGCCATGAGATCCTGTGCATCGCGAGGCGAGAAATCGCCCGGAAGCGCCCTGAACAGATCGAGCTGCCCACGTTCTGATGTTGAGCTTTTGCGCATCGGCATGAGGGAGCCGCCTCGCGGCTATCGCGCACGACGGGCAACGGGTGCGGTTGCCTGCCGCTTTGCCGGCTGCACCGCGCCACGCGGATCGGATGTGGACCTGACCGAGCCGCTATCGGCCCAGGCCGTCAGGTCATCGACGGCATAGACGACGCGCCCGCCGAGTTTCCGGTAGGCGGGGCCGGTGCCATAGGTGCGGTGCTTTTCCAGTGTGCGGGACGACAGGCTCAGGAATTCGGCGGCTTCCTTGGTGCGCAGGTAGCGTGGCGGAAGGGCGGCGAGATCGGGTCGCATGGATGGGGCCTCCGTGGGTGCGTTGAGGCCGCTGGCGAGCAACGGCTGACGCAGGCCACGATGGCGAAGGCGGGACGGCGAGTTGCAGTGGGAAGTAAGGGGGGCCTAAAACTCCACACCGGCTGCGAGGCTGGCGCGAATTATGATCGGCGACGATGCCGAAGAAGGCCGCGATAGCCACCGGCAATCATGGCCTCGGCCCCTTCCAGGAGGCTCATCACGGCATGCCGCTCCGAAGCCGCTTGCCATTCATCGCGGGTGAGTTTGCCGGTGTGGAAGATTACTTCGGCGATTTCCTTATGGGTGGCGCCGGTCTGCCGCCCATCGAAAGCCTGCAACATGCGCCGCGCACGCGCACGTTGCTGACCCGTCAACCGCGTGTCTGGCGGGACGGATCGGTGGTGAAGCGAAGCAAGCAGACGGACAATCGCCTTGACGCGATCGAATCCTTCTAGTCCGAGCGGCACGATGGCGACGAGCCCTATATCGACCGGGGCGTCATTCGGCAGAACGAGATGGAGATGATCGCCGCCGCCGAGCGGATGCAGGATGTGATGCGCTTCAGGCCCGACTCTCTCGTGCGCGTCGGACAGAGCAGTTGCCGCGATTGTGCCATGTGGCAGGATCGGGGGCGCCGGCGCGAGTATGACAGCGCCTGCGTCGTCTTCGGGAAGCCAGAAAACCGGAGTTTCAGTAGCGTTGAGGCTCGGTGGGGCGGCGAAATCGCAGCCCCCAGCGGAGGCTCGCTCGTTTAATCAAAGCCGGGGTGTGAGTTGCGGCATTTTGCAGAGCATCGAAGTCGCGCTGATAGTCCTGGTTGCGCCTCAACCACTCCCAGCCGACATCGGATGCGTTCAGATGGTCGGTGTAGTCATAATTCGACGGTGTTCGCCACCGGGATGTGTCGGGAGACATCCTGCCCTCCAGCCTTTTCGCGGTTCTGGTGTGTCGAGGCGAAGACGATTGCCGGCTCGGGCAAAAGGTGGAAGCCGCATTGCTTGCAATGGGTATTGCGGCCAGCGCATCACCAGATCAGTGGCTTTGTCCTTCACGAACAAGCTGGCGATAGCCATGGGTGGTCATCCAGCGGGCGCGGGCCAGGTGCCGGTCATGGACATGACGGGCACGTTCGGGGTCGCACTCGGGATCAAGGCCGAAGAGGACACTTACGGCTTCACGCCAGTCAGCACCGTCAGCTGCTGCATCCAACAGACGCATGTAGAGCTTCATATGCGCTCGATCGTAGTCGGTGAGCGCAAAGCTTTCCGGCGGCTCATCCAGAAAGTTGGAATCGGTCACGATGCCCCCTTTGGGATATCTCTATCCGCATAGAAGGAATTTATTAACCACGATGCGACCGAAATCCCAAGCCTGTTTTCAGGCGAGACCGGGACGTGAGCGCTAGAGTGGCGGTGGGGACCGTCGGTGTTTCTCATCGACCAGCAGCACTCCGATACCCTGGTCGGGGTTCAGGAAGATGATGCCGCTGCTCTCGAACGCCCTGCGAACCTGATCGCGCGTCGTCTCATACACGTCGAGTCTGCTTTCAGACTCGAGGCGTTTGAGCGCGGTCAGCGATATTCGGGCCTTGTCAGCGAGCGTCTCCTGAGTCCAACCAAGCAGCGCGCGTGCGGCCCGCGATTGTCGGGCGGTGATCATGCATGATCACCTCCCATTCGGACCAGCTCTCGCGCCAGAACTACGACTATAATAGTCGCTCCTCGTGGGTCTGGCCAGACAATTTGACAGGTTTACGGGTGGGATAGATTGAACTGCTGCCGACTGATTCGGTTGCCCTCAAGCGCTTTGCCCCGCCCGGATCGTCCGGGCGGGGCATCTTCGCGCGACGGGCTTACTCGCCATTGCGGCGATTGGGCCGGGACCAGATCAAAGCGTAGCTCTCGCCGTCTTCGTCGTCGAAGAGGTTGGCGTAGATCGGGGCGGTGAAGCTCGGATCGTCGAGCTTGAGGCCCAAATAGTCGCGGCCCTCGTTGGAGCGCTTGGACCAGGCGGCGCCGATCTCGGCGCGGCCGACCAGGACCCGATGGCTGGGGGCGTTCTCGCCGGTGGCACGCAGGTCGGGAACGATGCGCACGCCCTTGGCCTGGACGCTGAGGGTGACGATTTCGCCGGTGAATTCGTTCGAGCCGGTCTTCTTGAAGGTGCCGATGGTTGCCATTTTAAGTCTCCGTTTTCCGTTTCCGAGCCCGCACCATTGCGGCCTCGATGGCGATCGACCGGCCGGAGACGAACGCTGGCGCACCCCAAAGGGGCTGGACAGCACAGGAGAAACTTTCTTGTTCCGCGCGGAATGGCGGCTCTGCCGGCAGGGGAAGAAAGTTGTGACGACGCTGTTGCGCTAAAGCGGTCGAAGCGCATCGCGCTGTTCTTCGGCCAGATCAGGCCATTGAAGAGGCCGTTTGGAGCGGTCGAGACACGGGGGCTGAACGGAGACGGTGGCAACCTTGGGGCTCAACAGGATGACCAGACCGGCCGTACCGGCTCTTTTGTCACCGCGCGTCTCAGGCCATGCGCATCTCTCATTCCGGCCTATTCCAACCGGCGTCGCCCCATCGGTTTCTGGTCAGTCCACGAACGCTGGCGCTGACCGTCCTACGCTCCTATGGGGCGCGGCTGTGTCTCACGCTGATCCGATGCTTGCCCGCTATCTACCGCCATATTCCTGACGAAGATGGAAGATGATCCGTATCCGCTTCTGGTCGCGATCAACGGATCACTGTGGTTCAAGTGCGCACAAAGCCGCCGTCCGCTGGGCCGGTCGCGGCCATGCCCGCAACGCGCAGGAACGTTGTCACGCCCACCGCAACCGCTCCGATGACCGAGAAGATGAGTTGCCATGTCTCTGAGGGCATCATGTGCTTGACGATACCGAGGGTGGCGTAGAACCCGGCCATACCCGCCGGAGCGACAAAGGCCAGAGCGATCAGCAGTCGCGCCCAGATCGGGCGGACCAGCATGAGCAGGCCCTGACCGACTGCCAGTGTCAGACCGGCGGCGAGAAAACCAATGAGGATGCCGCCGAGCCAGCCAGCCCCCGTGCCATAGGCCCAGGTTCCTGCGTTTATGCCGATAAAGAACGGAAGAGCAAAGACGGCAAGGTTGAACAGCAGCCAGCACATGGTGCCGATGGCTGCGATGGAAACAAGGATTCCGAGGACGATCATGGTGGTGTCTCCGTGCAAAATGTTGGACGGTTGCGCCTTCCACCACCACCACGGCGCACCGCGACCTTTAGCATGAACATGTCTGTCTGTGCGACATGGAATGATCGGCGTGAGCTATCGCCATGCTCATGATGAAGCTGGGAAGGCAGCGCTCACGCGCTGCCTGTCCCGAAGCGATAGACCGGGATGCCTATCTTGCGGGCCTTATCGGCCAGGTTGTCCTGAATGCCCGTGCCGGGGAAGATGATGACCCCGATCGGCATAATGCCGAGCATCTGGTCGTTGCGTTTGAACGGTGCTGCCTTGGCATGTTTTGCCCAGTCGGGTTTGAAGGCGACCTGTGCGACCTTGCGGTTATTGGCCCATGTGGCCGCGATGCGTTCCGCGCCCTTGGGCGATCCGCCATGCATCAGCACCATGTCCGGGTGCTTGGCGTGGACCTGATCGAGCTTGGCCCAGATCGTCCGGTGATCGGTGGTGTCACCGCCCGAGAAGGCGATCTTCGGACCTGCGGGCAGCAGCACCTCGTTGTCGGCCCGGCGTTTTGCGGCGATGAAGTCGCGGCTGTCGATCATGGCCGAGGTCATCTTGCGATGGTTGACCCGTGAGCCGGAGCGTTGCGACCAGGGCGTTCCGGTGGTGCGCAGATAGATGTCCGCGGCGCTATCGCGGAAGGTTTCCATGCTGTCGCGGCGCTCGATCAGGCTTTGGCCCGCGCCGATCAGGGTTTCGAGCTGGACGGATTTGACCTCGCTGCCATCCTGTTCACGCTGAAGACGCTTCTGTGCCTGCTCGTTATCGTCGAGTTTCGTCTCGATCCATTCGACAGCGCGGTGGAAGGTGTTGACGGTGGACCAGAGGATCTCGTCGAGGTCGAAATCGAGGCTGGTGTCGGCCATGGTGGAAATCAGGGCATCGAAGATGTCGGAGACTGCGCCCTGGATGACGTGATCTTCGGGTGTGATCCGGGGATCGGCCTCGTCTTCGGAGGGGCGGTAGCCGTAGAGTTCGAGTTCTTCGATGGCATGGCCGGTCGGGGACGTGCTGTGATCGGGTTCGAAATCGTCGTGCGCGTACATGGGATGCTTCCGTCAGTTGGACCGCGACCGTCGCGGCCTTCATGGCGACGAAAGCCCACGGGCGCTCCGGTCTGGCAGCGCGAGCCTCTGGCGAGGGCCTTGATGGCAAAGCCCGGCTGATTTGTTTCGCGCTGTAAAGGCGGGCTTGCCCGCCGACGGAAATCAGTCGGGCGCCGCCATTGCCTGACCGGAGCGTTTGTGGGCCGATCGCCCTCTCGGAAGGCCAAGGCGCGGTCCTCTGCTGATGACAGGATGCAGCCAATGCGCATGAAAGGATCGGAACGCCCCGATCACGGCCCCCGTACCGGCTATGCTATCGAGGCCATGAAGCGGCTGACGTCCTCGGGAGCGATTTGCACCCGGATCTTTGCCCGAACGGCATCCAGCCCATGAGTTGCGAGATCTTCGTTGAAGTCCCCCATCATGGGCGAGAGCGTGATGGCCTCGATCCCGACCTCGTGCGCCCGGCCCACCAGGCTATCGCAGGCGCTGTCACCTGCCGGATCGTTATCGCGGACGATATAGAGCCTGCGCAGTTGTGGCGGGAACAGGATGGCAGCGAGGTGTCCGGCAGAGAGTGCGGAAACCATCGGCATGGTGGGCAGAGTCTGACGCAGCGACAGGATGGTTTCGATGCCTTCCCCCGCTGCCATGACATCCTGCGCATCACCGAAACGAACCGCATGCCCGAGCAGGTCGCCCATTGCCTTCCTCGGCGGATCGACAGGTGCCTTGCCGGAACCGTCCGGGGCCAACCATGTGCGGTGTGCGCCGGTAATCCTGCCATCGAGGCCGGTGACGGCGGCGATCATGGCGGGCCATGTCTCGGTCGGGCCATCGTCCTCAGGCCGCCAGTAGCAGTTGGGATGGAAGCGCAGATTTGCGGTTTGGCGTAAATCCGTAATGCCGCGTCCGCGTAAATACGCCTCTGCGGTACTGCCGATGAGCGGTTGCGTCATGCGCCAGAGGCGACGTGCCGCTTCGGACGATCCCGATGGTGCTGGCGTTCGAGACTGGCGGGATGACGGATCAGGGTCAGCATGCGGCAGGCTGAGGAAGCGCCGGGCCTCTTCGGCAACATCTGCGAAGTCGATCAGGCCGAGCGAGTCCCGGATCACGTCGAGCAGATCGCCATGTTCACCCGTGGCCGAGTCCTGCCATTTTCCGGCAATGCCTTTCACGCTGTCGTGCAACCGGACGAACATGGAGCGTCCAGCCGTGTTTCGGACATTGCCAACCTGCCAGTAATTGCCCTGTTTACGACCATTCGACAGATAGTGGCGGCACACCGCCTCGGCCTGTCGGCCGAGACGCTGGGCCAGTTCGGAAGCGTTGAGACGCGCCATTATGCGGCCTCCCGCTCACCGATGCGCTCAACCGGGAAGCGGTCAAGCAGTTTGCCGGTGATCTCCGGTCCCGTTGCATCGACGGGCACGAAGAAACGCAGCTTCCACGAGATGATCTCGCTGAAGAGGCCATAGGCCCGCAGCCGGTCGCGCATCGCGTCAGTAAAGCCGGTCAGTTCGATCCGGTTGGCGCCCATGACCCGGACGCGGCGCAGTTGCAGCCCCTCGGCGAGATCAAGGATCGTGCGACCTTCGATCAGCGCGGCATAGGCGGCATCCGGTGTCAGGCTGCTGGTGACGCCACTGGTCGAGGCATTGGCGGCCCATGCCGGCGAGACCCGGCGACCAATGATGCGTTCGCCCTCGTCGGTCTGGAGGCGATAGACGCGGGAGGATTCCTGCGGCAGGCGTTTCCAGATCGGCAGAAGCAGCCCTGTCACCATATGCAGGATGCTGTCGGTGAACTCCGGCACCTCGGCCAGTTCCGCAGTCCAGGCTGCGCTGAAGGCGACACGATCGGCCTCGATCCAGTGGGTTTCGCCCATCGCCCGCACCGGAATATTTATCGCCTCCATCGGCCGGATCAGCCGCACGCGCCGTTCGATCTCGCCATCATCCAGCATAACGCTGGTGGTCGGAATCTGCACGGCGGCACGTCCCGACCGCTCGTTGATGAGCAATCTTGCGCGGGGATCATCCAGTTCAGCCAGCGTGGCATCGAGCGTGACCGGCTGATTGCGTTTGCGCTCGGTGAGCGTCAGGAGCCGGGTTTCCGCCCCTGTGCCCGGATGGATGTGGATCACCTGCCGGTCGGTGACGATGAAGCTTTCCGCCTTCAGCGTTTCCAGCCCCATGTCATAGGTGCCGGATGCAATGGCCCCGTCGATCCGGGCCTGCAGAAGCTGCTCGAAGGCCGAGAACAGAATACCCTGCAATTCGATGGTCAGCGCCAGCAGACGGTTGAGGAAGGTGGTGATCGGCGGCAGGTCGTCCTTCACACCATTGCTGTCCATCAGCTTCAGGCCGGTGGCGGATTCAAACCGTTCGAGCGAGCATCCCTCGACCTTGCCGCGCACGATCAGCAGATAGAGCTGGCGAAGCGCGTCGCGGGCATAGCCGGATTCCAGATTGTCCTCGGGGCGGAACAGCCCTTGTCCGCCGGTCTGGCGCTGGCCGCGTGTGATCGCGCCCAGCGTGTCGAGGCGGCGGGCGATGGTCGAGAGGAAGCGCTTCTCGGCTTTGACATCCGTGGCAATCGGCCGGAACAGAGGCGGCTGCGCCTGATTGGTCCGGTTGGTGCGCCCCAGCCCCTGAATGGCGGCATCGGCCTTCCAGCCCGGTTCCAGCAGATAATGGACTCGCAGCCGCTGGTTTCGTGCCGAGAGTTCTGCGTGATAGCTGCGCCCGGTGCCACCGGCATCCGAGAAGACCAGAATGCGCTTGTGGTCATCCATGAAGGCCGAAGTCTCGGCAAGGTTGGCGGACGGCGCACGGTTCTCGACCGCAAGGCGTGCCGATGCTCCGTCGCTCTTGCGCACGATCCGGCGCGAGCGGCCCGTGACCTCGGCCACCACATCCGTGCCGAAACGCTGGACGATCTGGTCAAGCGCACCGGGTACAGGTGGAAGCGAACCCAGCTGCTCCAGCATCTCGTCGCGCCGCGCCACGGCTTCGCGGCATTCCACCGGCTGACCGTCGCGGAAGACGGGGCGTGACGACAGGTTGCCCTCGCCATCGCTGAAGGGTTCATAGAGCTGTACCGGGAAGGAATGCTGCAAATACGAGCCGACATACTCCCTCGGCGTGATATCGACGGAAATATCGTTCCATTCCTCGGTCGGGATCTCGGCCAGTCGCCGTTCCATCAGGGCTTCGCCGGTCGAGACAATCTGAATGACGGCGGCATGGCCTGCTTCAAGATCTGCCTCGATGGACCGGATCAGGGTCGGGGTTTTCATGGAGGTCAGCAGATGGCCGAAGAAGCGCTGCTTGGTGCTCTCGAAGGCGGAACGCGCGGCGGATTTGGCCTGCCGGTTTAGAGTGCCCTCGCTGCCGGTGATATTGGCCGCTTCCATCGCCGCGTCCAGGTTTCCATGGATCACGGCAAATGCGGCCGCGTAAGCATCGTAGATGCGGCGTTGCTCGCCGGTCAGCGGGTGCTCGACCAGTTCATATTCAACGCCATCATAGGAGAGCGACCGCGCGGTATAGAGACCAAGAGAGCGGAGATCGCGGGCCAGAACCTCCATCGCCGCTACGCCGCCGGCCTCGATCGCCTCGACGAATTCGGCGCGGGTCTGAAACGGGAAATCCTCGCCGCCCCAGAGGCCGAGCCGCTGCGCATAGGCGAGATTGTGGACGGTGGTGGCGCCCGTCGCCGACACATAGACCACGCGGGCATCCGGCAGAGCGTGCTGGAGCCGCAGGCCCGCGCGTCCTTGCTGCGAGGCGGCGACATCGCCGCGTTCTCCCTTACCGCCACCGGCATTCTGCATGGCATGGCTCTCGTCGAATATGATGACTCCATCGAAATCGGAGCCCAACCAATCGACGATCTGACGCACGCGCGAAACCTTTTCGCCCCGGTCATCGGAGCGCAGCGTGGCATAGGTGGTAAACAGGATGCCTTCCGTCAGCGTGATCGGCTTGCCCTGCGGGAAGCGCGACAGAGGTGTGACTAGCAGTCGCTCCATGCCGAGCGCCGACCAGTCGCGCTGAGCGTCCTCGATCAGCTTGTCGGATTTCGAAATCCAAACCGCCTTGCGCCGTCCGCGCAGCCAATTGTCGAGGATGATCCCGGCCGATTGGCGACCCTTGCCCGCGCCGGTCCCGTCGCCCAGCATGAAGCCTCGGCGAAAGCGGACAGCGCCGGCTGCATCCTCGAGTGCGGCGCTCACATTGTCGAAATGCTCATCCACCATCCAGGCGCCAGCGAGATGATCAGCATGGGCTTCTCCTGCATAGATCAGGGTCTCCAACTGCGCATCCGACAGGCGGGTACGGATGTCGGCGGGAAGCATGGGCCGGTAAGAAGGCTTGGGCGGCGCGATCGAGGCCATGGCGGCCGATTGCACCAGCTTGGTCGGATGTGGCTCGGCGAGGGGGATGCGCAGCGATTGCAGCGCATATTCCTCATAGATCGCGTCCGACAGCCGCGCGCCTTCCGGCGGCGCCCAGTCCACTGGCTCATAGGCGAGTTCCATGCCCTCGGGATCGTTGGCCGGAGCAGCAACGGGGCGGGAGGATGCGGCGCGGGCAAGATAACCGCGCACCGTCTTCGGAGCCTCGGCGGGCAATGCGATAGCGGCTTTCGGCAAGGAGACCGGCAGGCGTGGCGGAACCTGGCTCTCGATCCAGCCGATCAGCGTGGCGACGTCGGGCGCAATCCCAGGTGAGACCGGGAAGATGGCAGGGTCGTCGGCGGGCGCCTTGTCGATCACCGTCAACCGTGTGTCGATGCTGGTGCCGTGCTTGGCATAGACCGCCCCGCCGATGGCGGCGGTGAACACCACGCGGCCACGTGCCTGCAAGCGGATGAAGGCATCGCGCCAGGCCGGGGCCTCGGGATTGAAATTCGCGCCGGTAATCGTGACTAGCCGCCCGCCGGGGGCCAGCCGGGCGAGCGCGGAAGCGACATGCCGACATGCGGCATCCGCTACGCGTCCGGTGACGTTCGCCATGACCGAGAATGGCGGGTTCATCATCACGACGGACGGCACGGCATCCGGGGCCAGATGATCGTCGATCTGGGCGGCATCCAACCGGGTGACGGGAAAGGCCGGAAAGAGAGAAGAGAGAAGATCGGCGCGGATTTCGGCCAGTTCGTTGAGGATCAGCGAACCACCGAGGGTTTGTGCCAGGATGGCCACAAGACCAGTGCCCGTCGAGGGTTCGAGCACTATATCGTCCGGGGTGATCGATGCCGCGGTCAGCGCGGCGAGGCCGAGCGGCAAAGGCGTGCTGAATTGCTGGAAGCTCTGGCTTTCTTCGGAACGGCGGGTTTGCGTCGGCAGCAGGCCGGCGATCTTCGCCAGCGGATCGAGCCGGGAAAGCGGAGACGCGGCTTTACGGAAAAGCGCCTTTCCGTATTTTCGCAGGAACAGAACCGTGGCGACCTCGCAGGCTTCATACGCCAGTTTCCAGTCCCAGGCGCCGCTGGCGTCGGACGCACCGAAGGCGGTTTCCATCGCGCCGCGCAGGATCGCGACATCGACGCGCTGGCCGCGTTCGAGATAGGGAAGGATGAGATTGGCGGCGGCCAGGATGGAAGGCGCAGCCGCCAGCGGCGCGACCGGCTCGGCCGCGGGAGACGAAATGTTCATTACGGAAAACCTCAGGAGAGCGGGAACGGGAAAGCCCGGAGGGCGCTCTCTCTCGACCACCCGGACTCAACCCGTCCCGGCACCTCTCTGCCTCTTGAGATGATGACAGTGGAAAAGCGAGGTGTAGTCATTGGCGATGATGGTCTCATCAACTGCTTCGTCTGAGGACAGATAGTCGTATTCGCGCTCAAGCTGGCGATAGAGCCAGCGGGCGAGGTCACGCAGCGCCTCAATGACGGTTTCCTCGGCGTCGTCCGTCATGTCCTGCCAGGCCGGGCTATCGCGCTCGACGGAGATCGCCATGCAATACTCATGATAGTAATGACCGCGATGGGTGGCTTCGGCGCGAAGCTGATAGAAGTTTCGGCGCTGGATCGTGTGAAAGGCATCGGCGATGCGGTGCAGTTCGGTGTCCTGCGGGGCATATTCCCTGATACGGCGCGGCGCGGCCTTTCGATAGGAATACCGCGTTTCAAAGCAAGCCCCGTCGCCCTGCGACCAGAATCCCCGAAACCAGATGCGGGGCTCCTGCCGTGTGCTGCCGCCCATGAGCCGGACGGGCCGTGTCTTGAGGTCCAGGCCCAAGATTTCCGCGATGCGCTGGAAATCTTCATAGACGGCATCGTACCATTCGTAGTCGAATCCGCCCTCGCGATACCAGGCGCGAGCCTTGTCCTTGGCCGCATCGGACAGCTCGTCGAGCCTGTAGACCGTGGTTTCGATGATCTCAGGCATGAGGGTCGCCTCCCTCCAGCACGATGGACAGCCAGCCATCGGTATAGATCCAGTCCACAGTCTCGCCGGTGGCGAGATCGAGGACATGGGCGCCGCCGCCGAACCCATCGACGCGGGGTTTGGAACAGGTGTTGGCGTATTGCATGCCCCATAATCCGGTCAGGCCGAACTCGGCCGCGCAGCGTTTGACGAACTGGATGACATGCTCGGGATCGCCCGTGCCGTCATCGCGCATCCAGAGATGCGAGCCCCCATGTTCGGGCTGGATCGAGAGCAGAAATCCGTCCGAAGGCGGATCTTCCGCGGCGTTATCATCCGAGAGCGCATTATAGAGGTCGAGCGCGCGGGCAGCGTTTTCGGGGGTGCCCACTTCAAGCAGGCAGGAGAAATGGGTGAAATAGTCGGCCATGTCAGGCTCCTGAAACGAAAGCGCCCGGCGCGAGGCCGGGCGGAATTGGGAGGAAAGGCGGCGGTCAGCGTGCCGATGGATCGGGAACCGGATGCGGCGAGCCGCCGGTGTTCGGTTCGGTCTCCGCGGTCGCGGCGAAGGGATCGACCAGCTTGTGTATCGGCTGGGCGCGGCCCATCCATGGCTGGGGACGGATCGCGCGCACCCAATCGGCGAAGCTAGGTATGAAGCCGAAATCCTCCAGCACATGCTGTTCGCCGATCAACCGCACGGGCACGACGCGGCCGGTCGAGATGGTGATGGTGGCGCCGAACGTCCGCTCCAGTTCGAATATGCCCTGGGCATGATGGCGGAGCGCCCTATGCCGGAAATCCGCGATGATCTCCTTGGACTCGTCGAACCATTGGTGCAGCGGCAGATAGTCTTCCGCCGCGCCACCCCATTTGCGCGCCGAGGACAGCGCGTGATGATAACAATGTCCCATCATCGCCTCCCTCAGAAACTGTGCATGTAGTTTTCGGAGGCGGTGTAACGCTCGTTGTAGTCGAGCGTGATCTCCCGCTTTGCGACGTCGAATATGACCTCACCATAGGCGCCGTCATTATTCTCCCAGCCGCCATGCGTTCGTTCGAGGACGTCATAGGCGAGATTCTCGACAGCCGTGGCGATGGTGACGGTCGAGCGCTCCGGCTCCGACTGGCCCCAGACGGTTTTGGCGAATGCGATCATGGCCCCCGGCATGGCGATGTTATCGTCGCCGGCCTTGACCTCGACGTCCTCGATCTGGCCGGAATCGCCATATCCGTCGAAGGTGACGATGATGGTGGTAACGCCGGTGAAGACCAGCGCATCGAACAATGTCGCCTTGTTGATGGCGAACAGATCGGCCTCGAGCCGGGATTGAAGGGCGGCCTGCGCTTCCCAGTCGGAGAACGGCGGGCGCGGTTCGGATGCGGTTTTGCTGTTGTCGGCCATATCAGGCTCCTGAAATGAAAAACCCGGCGGATGGCCGGGCGAAGTGGATGGGAAGGTTGGCGTGAGGTCAGGCCGCCTGAGGCAGGCGGAGCAGCTCGGTGGTGGTCTCGCGCCAGAACGGATCGACCAGCCGGGCTTCCAGCGTGGCGGCGCGGTAGCGATACTCGCGAGCCTCGTCGGGATCGGGCGACCGGAAGGCCATGCCGCGCAACCGGCTGGCCTCGGAGACGATCCGGCGCGCCTCGGGGTCCGAGGCAACGGGCTGCTGCCAGAGAATGACACCGGCACGGATTTCACCGGCGAGGACCAGGCGATGCTCGCAATCCTCGATGACCATGATCCGTGGGCGGAAGTGTGGGAAGCTGTCGGGGCCGGTGCAGATATTGCTCTGGGACAGGCGCAGGCAGGCAAAGCGCATGGCCTCTTCGGGTGATTGGCATTCCCCAAGCGGAATGGTGCGGTCGAACCGGTCGGCCTTGTCATTACCGTCATCGCTGGCGATGCCGAGGCACGAGATGCGCAGCGGCAGCCTCCGGGCGCGAAAGAGCGCGGGCATCACCTCGGTTGCGAGAATCTGGCCGATGGGCCGGAAAGTATCGGATCGGAAATGGGTCATCGGGATCACTCCATGACGGGCGCCGGCGAGCCTCTCTCTCCGGCAACCAACCCGTCACGGCCGAACGGCCCGCACTCTTCCTCTCTGGCCGGGGCGCGTCCCCGGTTGCGCTGCCGGCGATAGGCGGTCATCGCAGGACCGGACGCCCGGTCGCGGGATAAGCCGCGATCCGGGCGGAGGGAATGAGGCGCGTGTCGCGCCTCAGGCCCATGGGTCCAGTTCCAGCTTCACCATGTCGTTGTCGCCGTCGAATTCGGCGGCGGGGCAAGCACCGTGGGTTCCGTCCCCGGCCTGGAACACGACGATCTCGACCATCAGCGTGTCGGCGAGGCTGGCGGCGAAGGCGGTGGCATCTGCGTAGGACATCGGGATCGGCTCCTGTCTCTGGAGGCGGGGGACCATCCCCCGCGCGACAGGCGCCCGAAGTGTCTGACTGGATCTGCAATCACTCTCGTGCGTTCGGGCATGTGTCCCGAATCCGCGAGAGCGGCACGCGCGCGTAGGCCGACCCCTTGCGGGTTGACTGCAAAGAGACGGATCAGACCAAGGTTTGCGAATGGAAGCGGGGGTGGTGTTTTGCCTCTGACAGGATGCCGAAGACCCGTCGCAGATGTTTCTCCGCGCCAGCCTTGCCCTCATGCGGCATCAGGATCGTGTTCCAGGCCGGGGATGGAACCCGTTGCCCAGACCGGATCATCGGAATCATGATGAAGCTGGTATCGGGACCATTGAGGCCGGTACCGGGTCCGTGACGACCTTCAATCCCAAAGTCCGTCAGCGATCTCGCGCGCGATCATGGCTTGCGCCTTCATCATCACGTCATCGCCGCAAGTGTCGATGTGATCGTAGAACCGGGCATCATTGCCCTGCGCGGTCCAATCCGCGTAGCGGCAATATTGGCGCATATCGAGACGAAAGGCGCGCATGTCGTCGGCCCAATGGGGCTTTGGCTCCACTACGACGGTAATGCCATCGCGGGTTTCCTCCCACGGCAGCGAGCGTTCCGAAGGAGGGGTGGCGCTGTCCTCGCGAAAGATCTGGTCAATGTCGATATTTGCGGGCATCGGATATCTCCAAAGAAAAAGCCCGGTCACGAGGACCGGGCGAAGTGTGGAAACGGAACGGAGGAGACGGAGCAGCGGAAGCCGCCCCGCCTGAGGATCATTCGGCAGCGACCATCGACTGCGCGTCCTCCTCCTCGGTGGCTTCTTCATCCTCGCCATCGTCGACAAGGAACTCGGGCAGATCGTCCGCGTCCGTATCGACCTTGGCATCACGGTCCACCATGCGCAGCGGCTCCGGCAGCCAGCCGGTTTCGGCCAGCAGGCGCTCGGCTTCTTTCGCCATGTCGCCTTTCTTCAGATGATCGATGAGCTGCGCCGCCCAGTCGCCGGCGCCCTCGCGCACCGCCTCGATGATCCGCGGTTTGGTCACGCGGCCGAGATAGTTCCCGACCGTGGGCCGCCAGCCCACCGCCACCATGTCGAGTCCGGTCGCCCGAGCGAGCCGGTCTGCCTGCGACAGGCGCACGTCGAGACCATGCTGGCTGACGCCCATGCCGCTATAGGGGTTGGGTTTCTCGTGCAGGGCGTTGACGCCGAAGCTAACGCAATGGGCGAGCAACTCCATCCGGGTGTCGTCGTCCTGATCGGCCAGCCAGTCCCAGAGCGCGGCATCGTTGGCCGGGATGTGATCGCCCCAGCGTTCATGCCGATCCTGGATGGACTTTGCCGAGGCGCTTTCGCCCAGATCCTCTGCCTGCGCCGGGAAGTGAACCTCCCGGACCTGGGCCTCGAGGCAGCCCCTGGCGGAATGAGGCAGGAAGCAATCCGTGACCAACCGGTGCAGCAACGCCGTCATCGCCACATGCGGGTTGGTCGCCACGGCATCCCGAAGCGCCAAGGTGCGATGCGCAGTCAACTCGCTGACGAGGCGATCGGGCAGCGGCCGGATGGTCTCGACCTCTTCGTCCTCCTCGGTTTCCGGCGCTGCACCGCCCACGGTGATGACGGCGCGCTGGACACTGCCGGGCTCGCCGCCTTCAACAGATGCACCTTGGGCGCCATCGCCCTCCTGGCCTTCCACCACCTCGTCTTCGGAGCGGACATAACCGCGCTCGACGGCGAGCTGACCGTCGTGACGGATGCTGACGAAAACACCGGCACGGGCCATCTGGTCGGCGGCATAGATCATCGGCCGGGATTCGAGGGCATCCAGCGCTTCCTCGATCTCGCCGAGCCGCGCATCCACCTCGTCGGGCAATTCGTCGGCCTCGGCATATTCCGCCTCCAGCGCGTCGAACTCGTCGCGGAGCTTCTCGCGTTCGGCACGCTCCTCGTCAGTCAAGTCGATGGTGGCGCCGGCCAGACGGCGCATCCCGCTGGTGTGGCCATAGGGGAAGTCCACCGCGATCTCGATCCATTTCCAGCCTTCCTCAGCGATGGTTTCCGCGTCGGCCTTCAGCTTTTCCCCGACAAGCCTGTCGAGCAGCACCGGGTCCTGGAGCCAGCCGCCATCGTCCTGCTGGAAGAGATCGCGCAGCACGCAGCCGCCGGCGTCCTCGTATGCGCCAACCCCGACGAAGAGCGCCCGCTTGTCGGAAGCGCGCACGGTGGTTTCGGTGAGAAGGCGGCGGATATAATAAGGTTCCTTCTGCCAGCCGTCCCGGATCGCTTCCCAAACCTTTTCCTGGCGGGCGTGATCCTCGGAAACGCTGAAGGCCATGAGCTGTTCGAGCGTCATGCCGTCCTCGGCATAGACATCGAGCAGCGAAGGCGAGACCGAAACGAGGCGAAGGCGCTGCTTTACCACCTTGGCGTCGACGAAGAACGCGGCGGCGATTTCCTCCTCGCTCATGCCCTTCTCACGCAGGGTCTGGAAGGCGCGGAACTGATCCAGCGGATGCAGCGGCGCGCGCTCGATGTTCTCGGCCAGCGACACCTCGTCGATCAGGATGTCGTCACTGGCCTCCGAGACGATGCAAGGCACCGGCGCGGTCTTGTTGAGGCGCTTCTGCTTGACCAGATGCTCCAGTGCCCGGTAGCGCCGTCCGCCGGCGGGCACCTCGAAGAGGCCGGTCTCCTTGCCCTCCGCATCCAGCTCTGGCCGGACATGCAGGGACTGGATCAGGCCCCGGCGGGCGATGGACGCGGCCAGTTCCTCGACCGAGACGCCAGCCTTCACGCGCCGGACATTGGACTGGCTGAGCACCAGCTTGTTGAAGGGGATGTCGCGCGAGGACGACAGGGTGATTTTCTGAACGGCAGTGGCCATGTCAGTGACTCCATGACGGACGCCGGGGAGCCTCTCTCTCCGGCAACCAGCCCGTCACGAAGCGAAGCGCCGCCCTCTTCCTCTGAAGAGAGCGACGCCGAACCCGCAGAGCCTGGAACCCGGAATTCAGGGAAACCGGCTTTCCGTATCGGAGGATTTCCGGCTCAAGGATTGAGCCGCGCGGTAAAGCACGCGCTCGGCATCACGGATGCTGCCGGTCTCACGCGCCGCCTCGGCCCAGACCGAGATCGGGAAATCTCCGATGAAAAGCAGATCCCGTTCGATGCCCATGCCAAACGGCAACTGGAGGGATCGCAGTTCCTCGAAGCGCCATGAGCCCAGTTCGGGACAGCCGATATCGGCCAGTCCGAACATGGTGTCGCCATCCTCGTCCAATTCGGTCGCAAGCCAGACACCCGCGCCGAAGGGGTTGAAGAATTTGACGACCGGGATGTGATCGGCGTCCGGTTGGCGGCCATTGGCGAGAAGCTGCGCGCGCTGTTCATCTGTCAGGAGGATCATGCCGCGGCCCTCCGCTCGGTGGCCGCCATATCGGCTTCTGCGGCGTCGCCCTCCGGCAGATGCGAGAGAATCCAGTCGGCCGCCTTGCTCGCCTGCGAGGCGGCGCGCACGATGGCGCGGGAATCCTCGCGCATCACCTCCAGCCACGAACCAACATAGTCGGCATGGCGCACCGTCGGCACGATCCCGAGCGAGGCGCAGCAAAAAGCGCTCGAAATCTCGGCGACATATCCTGACAGTCCAGCCCTAATGTGACTTCCACCGCAAATTTTC
>NZ_JNAC01000095.1:0-585 GCF_000722555.1 Sphingobium sp. DC-2
ATCGAGGCGATGCGCGGGCTTGGGCTCAAGGGCATGGCGGGCGCGTTCGACGATGCGGTCACCACCGGCCTTCAGCGCCAGCGCACCACGATGGAGATACTGACCGACCTTCTGCGCGCGGAAGCAACACATCGCCATGCTGCCTCGATCCGATACCGGATGGCGGCCGCCCGGCTGCCGGTCGTGAAGGATATCGATGCGTTCCGGTTCGAGGGCACGCCGATCAACGAGGGGCTGGTGCGTTCGCTGCACAGTGGCGCGTTCCTGCCCGCTCGGCGCAACATCGTCCTGGTCGGCGGCACGGGCACCGGCAAAACCCACCTGGCCATCGCCATCGCCGCCAATGTCGTTCGCTCGGGTGCGCGAGGCCGCTACTTCAACACCGTCGATCTGGTGACCCGCCTCGAAGAGGAGGCCAGGATCGGCAAGAGCGGCGCTCTCGCCGCCCAGCTATCCCGCCTCGACCTGATCGTGCTCGACGAACTGGGATATCTGCCGTTCGCCCGCTCGGGCGGCCAGTTGCTGTTCCACCTGATCAGCAAGCTCTACGAGCAGACCAGCGTCATCATCACCACCAACCTCGCG
>NZ_JNAC01000096.1:0-3364 GCF_000722555.1 Sphingobium sp. DC-2
ACCCGCCCAACTCACATCTTGGCAGGCGGCCTCAACCGTTCGGTTACGATATAGCTTCGATCGCACGTTGATGAGCGATTGGAGGACACGTGACAGGAAGTGGCGGCTCGCGTGACGATGGATATTCTGCGACCCCTGCTCGGGTAAATCCCAGTAAGCCGGGAACAGGTGCTGGCGGTGGTGGTGGCACGGGTGGCGCTCCGGATCCCTGCGATATCGTCGAAACGGCGGCGTTGAACAGCCTTCAGCCCAATGTGGTTAGAACGTTGAACGTCGGCGACATTCTGACGGTTAATCTGAACCGAGCGGGTCCGAACCCTGTTGTGGAGGTGCTAACCCCACTAGGCCAGAGGGCGGGTGCGCTGACGCATCGTGGGCATGTGCGGATCATCACGTGCATAGATCAGGGGCGCAGCTATGTCGCTGTAGTGACGTCCATCAGGGGCGGTGCCGTTGAGGTTCGGATCGAGCCTGCGTGATCACAGTGGCCGGCGGGCTTTACGTTGAGCGATGCATCGAGCCTCGATGGGATGACGCCTATGGCTCAGGGGGAAGAGCTGCGGCTGCGTTGAGCGGTGCGGGTGAAATCAAGCTGCGGACATATCGCAACGTCAGTCTAGATGATGCGGAAGCTAGCCTGAGGTCGGCTTACGGCATCATCGTCGATGGACCGATGATAAATCGTGAGATCGCCTTCGATTATTTTCACTCCTTGGCCACGCCCAAGATCACGCCCAGACCGGATGCGATCTCGCGACATGCGCCTTTGGAGGTCCACGACGATATCGTCCTGCGATTTGGGATGCTTGAAGGCGATGCCAAGGTTTTAGCCAAGGTTGCGGTTTACGATCCGCAGTCTGCGTTTGATCCGCGCCCCTTCGCGGAAAACGGATCGCACGCCGACAAACTTGCTGTCATTCTAAACCGGCAGGAGGCCCGACAGTTTTCGGGCAAGGTCGATGCCCGTGAAGGTGCATTCGCTTTGCTTGAGCGAAACGAAGCGGATGTCGTAGTCCTGAAGATGGGCGGACATGGCGCGCTTGTCGCGACGCGAGAGGGGCAATGGGAGGTCCCTGCCTATCGTAGCGAGACCATTTTTAAGATCGGTTCAGGCGACGTATTTTCTGCGGCATTCACGCAGTTTTGGGCACTTGAGGAACGATCGCCAGCAGAAGCGGCAGATTTGGCATCACGCGCGACGAGCCACTATGTAAATACGCATGCGCTACCCATCCCTTCAGCGCAAGTCTTGATGGAGATGGCGGCGGAGCCTGCTATCCCAGGCAGCGGTAAAATTTACATTGCCGCCCCTTTCTTCAACCTTGCTGAACGCTGGGTCGTGGAGGAAGTCCGCAATCAGTTGCTGATGATGAATGTCCCGGTGTTTTCGCCATTGCACGATGTCGGCGAAGGCCCGGGAGAAGTCGTGGCGCCCCTGGACTTGCAGGGTCTCGATGGCTGCGAGGCAGTGTTAGCCATTCTCAACGGTGCGGATGTCGGCACGATCTTCGAAATTGGTTATGCGGTAGCGCGCGGTATCCCGGTTGTTGGCTTGGCGCAGAATATGCGCCCTGAGGATGTGAAGATGCCTGCAGGCAGTGGATGTCGGATTGTGGGAGATCTCGTTTCTGCAATCTACCATGCCATATGGGCGTTGCGGTGAAAGCTGTTCTGCTGTCGGGTGGCGTCGACTCTATCGCGCTCACATATTGGCAGCGCCCTGAATATGCGATCACGATCGACTATGGTCAGCGTGCGGCGGATACAGAGGTTGCAACGGCTGCTCATGTGGCTGGTGTGCTTGGTGTCAGGCACGAAATCATCCGGATCGATTGCAGTTCGCTAGGATCGGGGGACATGGCAGTTCAACCGGCATCGCTTCATGCGCCGGTCCCGGAATGGTGGCCTTTCCGAAATCAGTTGCTGATCACGCTGGCGGGCATGCGAGCAGCGTCGATCGGAGTTGATGAGTTGATGCTTGGTTCTGTCGCTTCGGATGGCACTCATGCTGATGGACGACCGGAGTTTTTTTCCCAAGCCGACGCGCTCATGGCTATGCAGGAGGGCGCGATCCGCGTCACAGCTCCGGCAATCGGTATGTCGACGACCGAACTGGTGCATCATTCCAAAGCACCCCGGGAAATTATCGGTTGGGCCCATTCCTGCCATACGGGCCCATTGGCATGTGGCGGGGGCCGTGGGTGCATCAAGCACTATGAGGTCATGGGAGACCTTTATGGCGAGCCATATTAATTTAGAGCCTGCGCCACGATTTGACGGAAAGCCTCACCGGCGGGTCATTGAAGCTGGTCCGTTGCAACTGTTGCCCCGCAGTGTTCGCACACCCGATACAGCCTTCATCGATGTGCTGAAAACGCGGCGGTCTGGAGTTGGCGGTCCGTTGGGCATCAACGATCTCTCTGCGCTTCTGTGGCATTCAACGGGTTTGCGCAGCCGGGTACCTGGTCGTTTTGGAGTGCCAGCTGAAAGTCGCAATTGCCCCTCGGGTGGCGGCCTTCACCCTATAAAGCTGCTCGTCCTTCCGCTGGGGGACGGGATCTCAGGGTACTATGATGATCGGCATCATGGCGTTGGCCCGGTTCAGACAATTGCGTTGGCAGCAAATCGTGAGAGCATCTCCAAGATTTTGGGCCATGGCCACGGAACGACTATCCAGTTCGCTGCGGATAAAGCTTTGCTTGATGCCTGCTACGACAATGCCGGCAGCATCCTGTGGCGTGACGCTGGCGCACTCGTGGCTACCATGTGCTTGGTGGCAACCGCACTTGGTATCACGTCCTGTCCAATTGGGCGGGTGGGCGATGATATAGTGGCCGCAACGGGCGTGATGGAAGGCTTTGTCGGGGCCGGCGCAGTTCACTTCGGGGTGGCGAAATGATACCCAGGTCATGCTTTGTGGCTTAGGCCTGCGTCTTCATGAGCATCTGGACGGCCATGTTTATCAAATTGAGTATTAAGCCTCATCTTGTAGTCGATGGCTTTATAATTTCACGTGCCGCAGCGTTGTCACAAGATCCTACCGCTGAGTCAGCTTCCTACCCGGAGTTGAAATCGCGCTGCACGGCGGAGTTCGTCCTGAAATCACTCGCCATCCGTTAACGTCCTGACTATAGGCTGATCCTGCACGGGAAGCGGTTCCCGAGCCGGGGCGTGGAAACCCTGAACATTGGAAGCCGGTCGAAAGACCGTTCTGGTCGAAGAGCTCTTCGGCCGGGTGGCGGACGCGTATGTCCAGGCCCCCGGCTAAAGGCGTTCGCGCCTGTTCCAATGCAGGTTTCCAACACCCGGCTCCAGGTGTGCACGGCGGTGACAAACCAGGCCAATGGAGCGCCGGCAAATTGCT
>NZ_JNAC01000097.1:0-1794 GCF_000722555.1 Sphingobium sp. DC-2
TCGCTGCCCGCTTCAAGGCACAACCATCGCGGTAACAATCGGGCGGTTACCGCCGATGCCTCTCAAGACCGAGTATAGAGTAACTGTATCATCCTCTTGCAGTTTGCTCGATCCTTCGCCTAGCGTCGCAAGAAGTCGCTTCTCCTCCCCCTGCAAAATCCTGACGCCCTTCGTTTTCCATGTGAAGGGATGTTCCGCATAACGGAGAAGGCCAACGTCAGCCAACTGAGCGACTCCGTAGAGGGGGATCTGACCCAATGCCCGGCCCATCTTTGCCAGGCCCAAGGTTTTCTCAGAAGCCAGACGCTCAATTTCTGCCCGGTCCAAGGCTGGAAAAACTTCGCCGCGCCTTATTCGGAACGCAGTCCGCAGGGTTCCATCCCGCCGGGCGGCGCGCAACGTGGCGCGTGGGCGCTTGAGCAGAAGTTCAGCCTCCATGAAATCAATGGAAGTCTCCTCGCCCTTGCCTGGCACAGATATGGCTTGCTCAGCTTCATCAAAAATATCTGTTATTGGTTCTGGAAGATCGATCCTGCCGCGACCGGTCAGAAGTTTCGCAAGACGACTGAGATGCCTGGACCTCGGCTCAACATGCTTCGGTCTGCCACCCAGCAAAAGACGTGCAGTGGCCGCCTCACCTGCAAGCATCCCCTCCACCACCTTGGCGATGGCCTTCGATAGGAGCATAGGCCGTTCCCGCCAGACGGAAAGATCTCGCGCCGTTCTCCTGATCCCAAGTTCCGCCGATGGAACGAGCGTCAGAATAAGTTCGACCGCCTGTCCAGGAGAAAGCACAGCAACATCTTCTGGCAATCGGCGTAGTGCGGCCGCTCTGGATGCCGAGTCTGGCGACAACAAATCTGCATAAATTTGCAGGTAAGGCCGCCAACGGGCTGGGATTTTGTCCACAATCATGTCTGTCAGAAGAGTGCCGCATCCGCTGCAACGGAGAATATCCCGTACCGCGGTCCAATCTTGGTGCGCACCGCATGTGCAGCGATAGATCAACGGCTCCCAACTAATGGGACAGAAAGGGAGGAGTTTGATCATCCATGCAGAGCGGTGGATCGGCTTTTCGCGTAACGACCCCGGCGCAAAACGCCGCTCGCGTGTGGACACGTCTGTCGGGCGCATCTCCACGTCCCGATATGTGAAGCGACCCTGGGCGTCGGTGTGGCCACGGCGGTAGACAACCTCTGCGATGGGGATGCCGAGCACTGAGGCAATAGCCTCGGCACTAGCGTCTCCCCGTAAGATGTCCACGGTGCGGTTCCTATACGCTTGCCCGGCCTCCCGCAGAATAGACGCCAGGTGGGGCATCTCATTCTCCTGCATCGTCCTGACGGAGAAGCCTAACAGGGATTCTTCGGGGTCCAGATCCTCAAGCGGCCACCATACGGAATCCGGAAGGAGATCAGTCTCCTCGATCAACGGAGAGAAGCGAGCGGATTCACCGCGCCCTCACGTGGATATTTCAGCAAGAGCGCGTCGCCGGCAGAAATTAGGTCTTCAAGGGAAATCTGATCGCTGTCGCGACGAAGGGCGCTCCGCAAAGCCGTGCCGATCAGCCACTTCAGTCTGCCTATGAGACCTTCACAGATAACAAGAAGCGCTCGAGCTCGAACTTCTGTGTCGAACTCCGAGAGAGATCGCAAGATGCCGCCGTCAACCAACCTGGCGTCCAGCTCCTTGCATAACCTAACCCATTCGTCGGCGTCTTTGGACCACGTTTTGCGCGGCAAGCCTGTGGACCGGCGTGCAAAAGGGACCCCGTTAGCGGGGTGATCGGCGTCT
>NZ_JNAC01000098.1:0-1582 GCF_000722555.1 Sphingobium sp. DC-2
CCCGCAAGCAGGGCGTCGAGCATAGCGCGCTTGTCGTCCCCGCCGCCGCCCCGGCGTGGGCCAACGACCGTGCCGCGCTCTGGAACGCCGCCGAGCAGGCCGAGACGCGCAAGAACTCCACCGTCGCCCGCGAATATGAAATCGCGCTGCCTGCCGAGTTGTCGGCCGAGGCGCGGCGCGAGCTTGCGCTGGACCTCGCACGGGAGATCAGCGAGCGGCATGGGGTGGCGGTGGACGTGGCGATCCACGCACCAGGTCGCGAGGGCGACCAGCGCAACCACCATGCCCATCTGCTGACGACGACGCGGCGGATCGGCCCGGAAGGGCTGGGCGAGAAGACCCGCGAACTGGACCAGAAGACGAGCGGGGAGGTCGAGCGGTGGCGTGGCCGGTGGGCCGAGATGCAGAATGCGGCGCTGGAACGGGCGAACGTCCCGGAGCGGGTGGACCATCGCAGCCACCAGCGGCAGGGGATCGAGCAGGAGGCGACCGTGCATATGGGGCCGAGCGCGACGGCGATGGAACGCCGCGCTGAGCATCAGGCGATGCGGGAGGGGCGGGCCTATGAGCCGGTGACGATGGTGGGCCAGCACAACGCCGGCGTCATCGAGCGGCGGGGCCTGCGACAGTATATCGAGCGGGGGACCGAGTGGCTACGCGATGCGGGGCAGCGCATATCGGGCAGGCTGCATGCGTTCGCGGCCACCTTGAGCGGCGCGGTCGATCGCGATCGGCGCGATGCCGCCGATGCGCAGCGTCAGGAGCAGCTTGCCGCCGAGCGCGCGCGTGAGCAGGCACAGGAGCGCCAGCAGGCGCAGGAACGGGAGAAGGTGGCGGAGAAGTTCAGGACCATAGCCGGGCAGCGCGAGGCGGGCACCCATGGTTATGGCGACCATAACAGCGACTGGAAGGCTACTCCGGAGGCGCTCCGAAAGGCGGTGGACGCCTATAACGGGGCGAACCAGCATACCAAGGATCTCTACATCGAGCGGATCCAGCGCGAACCCCAGATGGCGCGGGCGGTGGGCCAGTTGCTCCACGAGCGCGAGCTGGTCCTGCAACGGGATCGGGGGATGAGCTTATGAGTGTGCCAGGTAAGCTGCCTGAGCAGAAGCGACCATTTCAGGACATCAGGCTATCGGCCTATGAGCTTTCGGTAGCCCTCAGGCGCGAATTTAAAGGTCATTTAATCCATCAACCTGATAAGGTGCTCAACGGAGCCGTTCATGCATGCTTTGATGATCCTTGCCGGAACCCTGATTCCGCTATTTGCTTCCTTGATTGTATCAGCGGAATGGGGAAGAGTTTGGAGGGCTGTATTCATCGGCACGTTTCTATCCCTGCTCTCTTTAGCGATCTTGATTTTCATCGAGCGCTACAATGAAGGCGGCCTCATTCTGATTGCCACGGTAGTGGGTCTGCCGTTTATTTTCGGATTTGCGTTTGTGGGCACTACGGTTGGCAGGATGATGCACAAGCCAAGAATATGATTGATCGGTTTAGCCGCCAGTCCGCTCTCCACCCCTCCTAGCTGTAGGCGCTTGCAATCGTAGCGGCGTCTGCTCGCAAACGGAGCGATTTT
>NZ_JNAC01000099.1:0-777 GCF_000722555.1 Sphingobium sp. DC-2
CGCTTGCAATCGTAGCGGCGTCTGCTCGCAAACGGAGCGATTTTCTGCTCACCCTTTCTGCCACTGGCGCATGGCCTCGTGCTCGAATTATCTGCCAGTGTGCTCGCCATCATCCGGCGCTGCTTGCAAACGGGGCGTCGTGCTCACACTCCCTGCCAGTGGGTTCTCCAAACCCGTCGCCGGCAGACGCTTTTGCGAAGCGGGTTTCCAGAACAGTTTTGACACGCGGCGGGCCGCAGAAATGCGTTGCGGTCATGGCCCGCCGGCAGGATCGTCAGAAAGGAAGGTTTTCGCGAACAGGGCCAGCGCATAATAGGCGATGACACCACGCAAGCGGAAAGGGTGCGATGACCAAAACCGAAATGCTGGAGACGATGAAACGCCTCGACGCCCATGCGAATGCCCTGCTGCTGATCGGTGCTTCCGATATCGATCTGCTCGGCGGCATGTTCGACGTGATGCCGGACTTCAAGGCGCTGCTCGATGCCGGATACGGCGAAGAGATCGAGAGAAACGCCGGTCGCTTCCCCGGCCTGCACCGCTACGCCGTCATGCTCTCAAATATCGCCGAAGGGATCGCGGACGGCTCCATCCGGGTGCCACGCTGACGCCACTCCCGCTGGCAGATAATGTGAGCAGGCGACCATGACTGCGAGCAGCGCCGGATGATGGCGAGCACATTGGCAATTAGCGTGAGCAGACTGCTCCGCCCATTGTCAGATAATCCGAGCAGAAAATCGCTCCGTTTGCGAGCAGACGCCGCTACGATTGCAAGCG
>NZ_JNAC01000100.1:0-108546 GCF_000722555.1 Sphingobium sp. DC-2
CAGGCTCATAACCTGAAGGTCGTAGGTTCAAATCCTACTCCCGCAACCAAAACGAGGTCACACGAAAGCCTCAGCGCCCATGCCCTGAGGCTTTCGTGCGTTCGGGACCCTGCCGCTTCCGCCAGCAGCAGCAGCAGTCTCAGCAAGCTCAATCATCCTGAACAGATCGCCGTGCAGTTCCAGTCGACAATGCCTGCCGCCTCTACCGTTGCCGCCATGGACGACCATCGCCTCGATCAGCCTGCGGATTGCTTTGCGCGAGGCGCTGGCGTCTCACGTTGCCCAATACTGGTCCATCTCGGCGATGGCGATGCGATACACCGCCTCGCAGCTGGTGGGGGAGGCGGATCACCCCGCGTTGCGGGGATCGGCAAAGGCAATCAACGTTCGAAGCTGCTGGGGACGAGGGGTTCATTCACGGCACTCATCCCACCGCGATCATCGAAATCTGGCGGCCGTAGCTGCTTTCGCCGCGATGGCAGGAGCGGCGGTAGCTATAAAAGCGGTGGGGCTGGCTGTAGGTGTCCTCGTCCAACAACTCGACCCGCTCCAGCCCAGCGTCCGCGAGCCGTGCGGCGACATAGGCGGCAATGTCGAACTGGCAGTGGCCTTCCCGCCCCGCGCTGAAGAAGCGCGCATTTCCGCCATCCTGATCTTCGAAGGTCCGAGCAAAGTCCAATGTCACTTCATAAGATGCGCGCCCGATACAGGGCCCGATAGCGGCGCGAATTCGCCCGGCCCTCGCCCCCAGCGCCTCCATCTCCTCGACGGTCCGGTCAGTGACGCCGTTGAGCGCTCCTTTCCAGCCCGCATGTGTCGCGCCTATCACGCCAGCCTCGGGATCGGCGAGCAGCACGGGTACGCAATCCGCCGTCAATATGCCCAATATCAGCCCTGGACGATCAGTTACCATCGCATCGGCGGCCGGGCGGTCCACTTCGGGAATTGGCGCCGTGACGGTCACCACATCGGGGGAGTGAACCTGACGCACCGTCACCAGCTGAGCGCCGGGGAGGAGAGCGTCGCGCGCCAGCTCGCGGTTGCGCAAGACGGCGTCCCGCTCATCCTCTGATCCCAGGCCGACATTCAGACCGGCATGAATTCCGCCAGACACACCCCCTTGGCGGCCCGCGAAACCATGGGGCACATCGCCAAGGGACGCCGCCCGCAGCAGTTCGATCATCATTGGCTTCCTTATTCTGTGTCGGCGTTGCGCAACATACTTGCGCGCGCTCGATTAGGCGATAGTCTCATGACCATAGAAAAGAGGAGAGCGGCCACCTGGCCGCCCCCGGGCAAGGCATCGAGACAAAGGGCTCCATTCATGATCTTCGGGCGCATCAAGCCGCTGGACGCCATATTGGCAACAGCCGAAAAGAAATCCCTCGTCCGCACATTGGGGCCGGTCCAACTGACGCTGCTGGGCGTCGGCGCGATCATCGGCACCGGCATTTTCGTGCTGACCGCCGCCGCCGCGCAAAAGGCGGGGCCGGGCATGATGTGGAGCTTCGTCATAGCGGGCGCGGTCTGCGCCTTCGCGGCGCTCTGCTATTCCGAAATCGCGTCGATGGTGCCGGTCTCCGGCTCGGCCTATACCTATACCTATGCCGTGGTCGGCGAATTGCTGGCCTGGATGGTAGGATGGGCGCTGATACTAGAATATGCCGTCGCCGCCAGCGCCGTTTCGGTGGGGTGGTCAGGCTATTTCATGGGCCTCATGAAAAGCCTTACCGGGCTGGAATTACCACAGGCTTTGTCTGCGGGGCCCGTCTGGACGATGAATGGCCTGATCCCCCATGCCGACTTCACGCATGGCATGATCAATATCCCTGCCATCGTCGTTGCGCTGGCAGTGACCGCGTTGCTGGTGATCGGCACCACGGAAAGCGCCCGTGTCAATGCGGTTCTGGTGGCGATCAAGGTGACGGCGCTCACCGCCTTCATCCTCCTGACGCTGCCCGCGCTCGACACCGGCAATTTCTCGCCCTTCGCGCCCAACGGATGGTTCGGCCCCGAAGGGACCAGCGGCATGGGCATCGTGGGCGCGGCGGCGTCCATCTTCTTCGCCTATGTCGGGTTCGACGCTGTTTCGACGGCGGCTGAGGAAACCAAGAACCCGCAGCGCAACGTGCCGATCGGCCTGATCGGCAGCCTCGCGCTCTGCACCATCTTCTATCTGCTGGTCGCCGCCGGGGCGATCGGGGCCATTGGCGCCCAGCCGGTGCTTGGGCCCGATGGTTCGGTCGTCGCGCCCGGATCGCAGGGCTTTGCCGCCGCCTGCGCCACCGCGGCCCATGCCAATGATCTGGTCTGTTCGAACGAGGCGCTGGCCCATGTGCTGCGGTCGATCAACTGGACGGTCGTTGGCAACGCCTTGGGCCTCGCCGCCAATCTGGCGCTGCCTTCGGTCATCCTGATGATGATGTTCGGCCAGACGCGCATCTTCTTCGTCATGGCGCGTGACGGGCTGCTGCCCGAAAAGCTCGCGAGCATCCATCCCCGCTTCAAGACGCCGCATGTCGTGACGATGGTGACCGGGGTCTTTGTCGCGATCGCCGCCGCCCTGCTGCCCGTGGGGCAACTGGCCGACATTTCCAATTCCGGCACGCTCTTTGCCTTCTTCATGGTGTCGATCGCCGTCATGGTCCTGCGGGTCAGGGACCCCCATCGCGCGCGTCCATTCAGGACGCCCTTCATCTGGCTGATCGCGCCGGCGGCAGGCTTCGGGTGCGTGTTCCTGTTCTTTAACCTGCCAGTCGACGCGCAACTGGTGCTGCCGGTCTGGGGCGGCTTGGGGCTGCTGCTCTATTTCCTCTATGGCCATCGCAAGAGCCATGTGGCGCGGGGGCTGATCGAAACGCATGAGCAGGACAGCGGCATTCCGCCGCAGCCGGTGCCGCCGATGCCCGGCGCGCCGACGCCAGGCGGGCGTGACGCTTGAGGGGTGAGGAAAGGGGGGAGCGCTGTCTCCCCCTTTTTTGTCAGCGAACCGCGCCGATCTCCGGTTCGCGCAACTCACCAAGATGGGGGCGAGTGAACAGCTTCCCGCGTTCCGCCCAAAGGATGACCAGCAGGGACAATATGCCGAAGCTCAGCATGCCGACTGTCAGCGGCAGGGTCGATCCGTCGAAGGACAGGCCGACCAGGCTGCCGAGCGCGCTGGAGACGGCGGTCGTCAGAAAGGACTGAAAGGACGAGGCCGCGCCCGCTCCCCTGGAGAAGGGCTCCATGGAAATGGAGCTGAAATTGGAAGCGGTGAACGACACCATCAGCATGGTCACGGACTGAAGGATGAGGAAGCTGACCAGCGTCTCAAGGCCCGTCAGTATGACAATCACATGCACGATATTAGTGAGGATCAGGCCCAGCAGCGCGCCCTGGCTCAGCCGCCGCGCGCCGAAGCGCGAGACGAGGCGGCTGTTCACCAGACTGCCGATCCCCATGCTGCCCGCCATCGCCGCGAAGGCGAAGGGGAAGATGGCCTGCGCGTCGAACACGTCGAAGAAAATCTGCTGGATGGAGAGGATGAAGCCGATCAGCCCACTCATCGCCACACCGCTGGCCAGCATATAGCCGATCGAACTGCGGGTGGTGACGATCAGCTTTACTGTACGCAGCAGGGACGAAATGCTGATGGGAATGCGATTTTCGCGCGCCAATGTTTCAGGCAGGCGGATCAGCATCCACAGCAGGATCAGCGTCGTCAGGATGGACAATATCCAGAAGATCCAGCGCCACGGCGCTATCCACAGAATCGCTTGCCCGAAGGCGGGCGCGATGACCGGGATCAGCATGAAGACGGCGAAGATCAACGACATGACGCGCGCCATGGCGTCGCCGCGGAACCGGTCGCGGATGATGCTGACGGCGATCACCCTGCTGGACCCCGCGAAAAAGCCCGCCATCGCGCGCCCGCTGAGCATCATGGCGAAGCTCTGCGCGCTGGCGCAAACGACCGAGGACAGGATGAACAGCGCCATCGCGCTGCCCAGCACCTTCTTGCGGCCAAAACGGTCGGACAGCACGCCGAACAGCAGCGACCCGATCCCCAGCCCCATGAAATAGACGCTGATGATCAGCTGCCGGTCATTGGGTTGCGCGATGCCAAGGTCCCGGCCGATGTCCGGCAGGGCAGGCAGCATCGGGTCGATCGACAGGGCATTCATCGCGATCAGGCAGGCGGAAAGGAGAACGAACTCGCGAAACGGTATGTCCTTTTTCGGCCGGACCGGCGCTGTGATTTCCGGGGAAGCGGTCATGCGGCTGACTATGGGGATAATCCCCCGCATGCGCCACCCCCTGATCGGAATTTCAGCGCATTAACCCTGCTGCTCCAAGCCTGCCCGCGCGCGCCGCCGCATTTCCAAAAGCCGCGTTAACCATTTTTTATCACGGTCCGTCCATTTTGCCCCTCGTGGAGAACCATGCAGTCGAAATCCATGAGGGGGATTCGGTAATGGCGAACAGTCTGAAAAGTGCGCAATTTCTGATCGAAAGCCGCAGGTCGAACCCGGCGTTCGAATCGGCGGAAGTCTGTTTCGAACTGGGTGTCGCCTATAGCTGCGGCACCGGCGACCTGCCCGTCGATCTGGTGGAGGCGCATAAATGGTTCAACCTCGCCGCCTTGCAGGGCAGTGAAGAGGCCCAGGCGATGCGCGCCGAGATTGCCGAGGAAATGACCGCGCGGGAAATCGCCGAGGCGCAACGCCAGGCGCGTGCCATGATCGCCACGGCGCAGCTCCGCGCCGCCTAGAAGCTCAGCCGGGCTTGCGGAACGGCGCGCGCTCGGACAGCCAGGCGCGATCGCGTTCCACGCTGGCCCGTTCCTCCGCTAGAAAATCGGCCACGGCCCGGCGGAAAGAGGGATTGGGCAGATAATGAGCGGAATAGGTCGGTTCGGGCGCATAGCCGCGCGCCAGTTTATGGCCGCCCTGCGCTCCAGCCTCGACACGCGACAGGCCCCGCGCGATGGCGGCATCGATCGCCTGATAATAGCATAGCTCGAAATGCAGGTTGGGGACGTCTTCGGTACAGCCCCAGTAGCGGCCGTAGAGCGCATCTTCGCCGATCAGGTTCAGCGCGCCCGCGATGGACCGGCCCTGCCGCTGCGCTACCACCAGCAGAACGCTATCCGGCATGCTTTCGCCCAGCAGGGAGAAGAAGGCGCGGGTGAGATAGGGCCGTCCCCATTTGCGCGCGCCCGTATCCTGATAGAAGCGCCAGAAATCGTCCCAATGTTCCTCGCGCAGGTCAGCCCCGGTCAGGTGGACGATGTCGAGTCCTTCGACCGCTCGCGCCCGTTCCTTGCGGATATTCTTCCGCTTCGCGCTGGACAGGCTGGTGAGGAAATCATCGAAATCGCGATAGCCTTTGTTGGTGAAGTGAAACTGGATGTCCTCCCGGATCAACCAGCCCGCCGCTTCGAACAGCACAAGCTGCACCGGTTCGATGAAGGTCGCGTGCGCCGATGAGAGCGTATTGCGGTCGACTACCGTTTCGATCCCCGCGATCAACGCGGGTGCGAGCGAAGGATCGCGCAGCAGCAGGCGAGGGCCTGATACGGGCGAAAAGGGCGCGCAAAGCTGAATCTTGGGATAATAGCGTCCCCCGGCGCGCTCCCACGCATCGGCCCAGCCATGGTCGAACACATATTCGCCCTGGCTATGCGTCTTGCCATATAGCGGCGCTGCTGCGGCGATCCGCCCGTCAGCGCCATCGATCAGCAGCGGCAGCGGCTGCCACCCCGTGCCGGGGCCGACGCTGCCCGATTTTTCCAGCGCTGCCAGAAAGTCCCAGCTCATGAAGGGATTGGCGGTGCCAGCGCACGCGTCCCATTGGTCGCGCGGCAGTTCCGCGATGCCGCTCGCGACCCTGGCTACGCACTCAGTCACCCGCGGCCTCGAAAATGATTTGATCGGCATGGCGCGCGGCGCGCGCGCGATCATCATCCGTGCGCACGGTCCAGGTCAGCACCGGCAGCCCTTCAACGCGGGCACGGGTGGAAAGGGGGGAAGGCAGGTCGCGAATGTCACAGGCCACAAAATCGGGTTGGGCAAGCCAAAGCGCAAGTCCGCGCCGGGCCTGCGCGCGCCAGCCTTGAGCCCCTTGCTCCGTTACGACCAGCCCGCGCGCCATCCGGGGCATGCGCCGGGCAAACCAGCGCATGGCGATCGGATTGAAGGACATGACCGCCGCCTTCGCGCCGCTGTGCCGGGCCAGATCGCGCGCGACCGCTTCACAGGCCGGGCCGGCATGCCGCCCCATCACCTTGATTTCGATCAGCAGCGGCACCTCCGTCCCGCACAGCGCGAGCAAGGCGTCGAGCCGTGGGATGGTTCCGCCGTCACGCAGCGTCACCTGATCAAGCCGCGCAGCGGTCCATGCGGACAGCTCGCCTTCCACTCCGGTCATGCGCGACAGCGCCGCGTCGTGGAAAACCATGGCCACGACGTCCCGGCTCAGCCGCACATCGCATTCGATGCCATGCCCCGCAGCGATCGCCGCGCGGAAAGCCGCCATGCCGTTTTCACTGACCCCCGGCCCATGCAGCCCGCGATGGGCAAAGGGCCGTTCAGTCAGGAAGGCGATTCGATCAGGCAGCGGGCCGGACAAGGACCACAGCGTCGATTTCGACCGCAGCGCCCAGCGGCAGGACGGGGACGCCCACCGCACTGCGCGCATGCTTGCCCGCTTCGCCGAATATTTCGACCATCAGTTCCGACGCGCCGTTGGCGACCTTGGGCTGGTCGGTGAAGCCGGGCGCGCTGCTGATGAACGCGCCCAGCTTTACGATTCGTTCGACGCGATCCAGGCTGCCGAGCGCCGCCTTTATCTGCGCGATGAGGTTGAGGCCGCAGGCGCGCGCCGCCTTGATGCCAAAGTCGAGGTCGCGGTCCTCACCCAGACGGCCAGTCATCAACTGCCCTTCGGACAGCGAGATCTGCCCGGAAATATGCAGCAGCCCGTTCGCTTCGACAGTGGCGACATAGGCGGCGACAGGCGCGGCGGCTTCGGGAAGGGTGATATTCAGTTCGGCAAGCCGGGCTTCAACGCTCATGCAGGGCTCCATCGGATGGCGGGGTGTCGGAAGGAGCGGGGCCTTGGGCCAGCCGCTCGGCGATCCATTGTTCGGCCGCATGCCAGTTGTCGATCCGCGCATGGGCAAGCGGCGCGGCCGCGATGGCGGGGGCCAGTTCGGGCTCGCCGACCATGTGCAGCCGCCAGACGTCCGGCGCATGCTGGGCCACGGAGGCATGATGTTCCGCCAGATCGTCGATGAAGAGAGCGGCGGAAGGTTTGCGGTCAGCGACGATGGCGGCGAGCGGCGGGCCCTTGCCTCCCTGGTTCCAGTGGACCGGATGATGCAGGCCGTGCGCGGCCAGTTGCTCGATTCGCAGCCCGTGATGACGCTCGCCGATATTGGTGAGCACGACGATGTCGGCGATGCGCGACAAGCGGCCAAGCGCCTCGATCGCGCCCGCGATCGGCCGTTGCCGGTGCATTTCCGTATCGAAGAAGCCGATGAGCAGCCGCCAGACCAGCTCGCGTTCAAGCGGCACGCCACTGTCCTTGTGGCGCAACGCTTCGACGAAGCCGGGCTCGCGCATGTCGAAATGGACATTGTGATGCTCGTCCAGCCACTGGCGGAACGGAACCACCATGTGCAGCAGCACTTCGTCGCAATCGGTGATGATGAGGGGACGGGTCATGAACGGAGCCTCGCTTTGACCCCGATCAACTGCGTGGGCGTCGTGCCGATCGATTCGGCGCAGGCGATCAGGTCGGGCTCATGATCGGCCAGGAAATCCAGCACTGCGCCCAGCACCGCCGGATTGCCGACGCCCGCGCGCAGGGCATCGGCGTCCAGCCCGGTGAGCGCCAGCAGGCGATCCGCCCGGCGCTCGTCGCTCAATGTCCAGGCGAGCGCCAGCAGCGCCAGCGTTCCTGCTTCCTGGGCATCGTCCTGGCTATCCTGCTTGCCTTCGGGGTCATGGGAACGCATGATGAATTCTCGGCGAGAGGCTGATGTATAAAAGCGCATATCCTGTGCGCATGATCGAAACGCGGGTGACTGGTGGCAAAGCGCGTGCTCGTTGTCGAGGACAACGAACTCAATCTCAAACTTTTTTGCGATCTGTTGCGCGCGCACGGGCATGAAGTGCTGCCCTTGCGCGATGGCCGCGATGTCGTGGCGCAGGCGCTGGAGTTTCGCCCGGACCTGGTGATCACCGACATCCACCTGCCGCATGTCAGCGGCCTTGACCTCATCATATCGTTGAAGCGCGATCCGCGCCTGTCGGCCGTGCCGGTCATGGCCGTCACCGCCTATGCCGGAAAGGGCGATGAAGACCGGATTCGCGGCGCGGGGGCGCAAGCCTATGTGTCAAAGCCGATTTCCGTGCTGCGCTTCATGGAGCAGGTGAACGCGCTGCTGTAACGTCCGGGCCAAGATCGTCATCGGACCGTCATGCGGCTTTCATCGCCGTGTCTCTGAAATGAAGTCCTGATTTCATCCGGCTCTGCCAACCCCCTTCGCCATGGGCGCCGCAAGCGGCGGACAGCCCGATTTGCAATAGGGGTAACAGCATGTCTCATCTGACCGACGAAGCGCGCGCGCCGTTTCGTGATGCCCAGCCGACGATCACGGCGGGCGACGATAGCCTGGAAGCCATTGTCGCGGCCAATCCGGGCCGCCGTTCCGTCCTGAAGAATGGCCTTCTGGGCCTGTCCATCCTGCCGATGCTCGGCGCGCTTGCCGCCTGTGACGACGATGACGACGATAATTCGGGATCGCCTTCGCCCACCCCCAGCCCGACGCCCACTCCGGCGCCCGCGCCCAGTTATTCGATCGCGTTCGCCTCGGTTGCGGCCAATCAGAATGACACGGTCACCGTGCCCAACGGCTATACGGTCGACGTGCTGCTGAAGGCCGGCGATTCCGTCGAGGCGGGCACGCCCTATTCGGGCAGCTATCCGACGCCCGCCGACGCCGAAAAATGGGCAGGCGGCAATCATGACGGCATGGAATATTTCGAGCTGTCGGGCACCGACGCCAATCAGGGCGGGCTGCTGGCCATCAACCATGAGCTTGCCGACTACAACATCCTTTTTTCCGGCAGCTACGATGCCGCGACCGCCAGCGCGGATCAGAAGGCGCTGGCGCTTTCCGCCGTCGGCATCTCGGTCGTCGAAGTGGCCAAGGGGACGGACGGCAAATGGGCGGTGAAGGCGGGTTCGCGCTATAACAAGCGCTACACCGGCAACAGCAGTTACAAGGCGAGCGGTCCGGCTTCGGGCCTGCTGTCCAACACGATCAAGGGCATGCTGAACAACTGCTCGTCGGGCCGCACGCCCTGGGGCACCTACCTCACCTGCGAGGAAACCACCGACAATTATCTCGACCCCACGCAGCCTGAGAATAATTACGGCTGGGTCGTGGAAATCGATCCCTATCAGGAATTGGCGCAGCCGACCAAGCGCACGGCCCTCGGCCGCTTCGACCACGAAAATGTCGCGCACATGACCGACAGCAACAAGCGCGTTGCCTTCTACATGGGCGATGACAGCACACCCGGCTGCATCTACAAATTCGTGTGCGACCGCGCCTACAACTCCAGCAATCGCGCCGCCAATACCGATATGCTGGACCATGGCACGCTCTATGTCGCGCGCTTCAATGCGGACGGATCGGGCGAATGGCGGGCGCTGGTGCAGGGACAGAATGGCCTGCTGCCCGGCGCTTCGGACCCCGGCAATGTCAGCCAGAGCACGACGCCGCCTACCCCTGTGATCGTCAACTTCAACACCGATGCCGATGTGCTAATCAACACCAAGTCGGCGGCGCGCGTTGCTGGCGGCACTGTGATGGACCGGCCGGAATGGCTGACCGTCGCGCCCGACAACAGCGCCGTCTACTGCACGCTCACCAACAATAGCAGCCGCCGGGTCGCCGACGCGGCCAATCCCCGCATCCGCAACCTTCACGGCCACATCATCAAGTTCAAGGAGAAGGACAATTCGCCGCTGGCGACGACCTTCACCTGGGAAATCTTCCTGCTGGCGGGCGATCCCGGCCTGTCCGCTGGCGGATCGAACCTGGTGGGCGACATCAAGGGCGATACCTTCTCCAGCCCCGATGGCATCCGTATCGACCCGCAGGGCCGCCTCTGGGTGCAGACCGACCATAGCGTTCCCGGCAATTCGGGCGTGACCGGCACGACCATCGACCAGGCTTTCGGTCACAATGCGATGTTCTATGTCGATCAGACCAGCAAGCAATCCAAGCGCTTCCTGGTCGGGCCGGAGGGCTGCGAGATCACAGGCATCGCCTATACGCCGGACCTCAAGACCTTCTTCGTCAACATCCAGCATCCCACGGGCAACTGGCCGGTCGCGGGGCAGCAGCCGCGTTCGTCGACTGTCGTCATCACCCGCAATGACGGCCAGCCGGTCGGCAACTGATCAGCCGGAGGAGGGGGCGCATGTTCCCTCCTCCCTTCGCCGCGATGGCCGCCGGGCGGCCGCTCACCCTGCTCTCGGCCACGTTCGAACCGAGCGTCGCGGAACGTCCGGCATGAACAAGGAAAGGCCCGCTCCCACATGGGACGGGCCTTTTCGTTCAGCCGCTCAAAGGGACCCAGGCGGGCGAACCCGCCTTCGGATCACTTGATCTTGGCTTCCTTGAACTCGACATGCTTGCGCACGACCGGGTCATATTTACGGAAGCTCAGCTTCTCGGTCTTCGTGCGCGGATTCTTCTTGGTGACGTAGAAGAAGCCGGTGTCAGCCGAGCTGACGAGGCGAATCTTGACGGTTGCTGGCTTGGCCATGGCCCTGGTTCCTGGTCGTAATATCGTGAAAAAGAAAAGCGGCCCCCTCAATCTTTCGAAAAAGGGCCGCCCCGTTTCAGCAGCCGCCCATGGGGGAGATTCGGCGCCATGTCAAGACGAAGCCGCTGGCGGGCAAGCGCCGGGCTTAGACTTTACGCGGCCTTAACCTTCCCCAGGCATCCTGCATGGAAGACGCCAAGGGGACAGGGGAGAATTCTCCATGCGACATGATCCGATGCTGGCCATTCTTGCAGATCTGCTCGCGCGGGTCGACGGCCTTGCCGGGCAGCGGGGCCATTGGAGCGACCTGCGGCTGCGCGAGGAGCTTGACCAGATCCGCCATTTGTCACGCGCCTATCATATAGACAGCGTCGAAGGCCTGGCCTGCACGCTGCAATCGGCGCTGTCGTTGCAGGGCATGGGTCCGGTAGTGCTGTCCTATCTGGACCTGATGCGCGACGCGATCGCTGCCGAGCGCCCCGGCGGGGACGTCGTTCCGCTGCCGGTGGCGGCAAGACCGGCCGCCAGCGCCGGGCCCTCGATCGCGCTTTGACCTCTGACCGCCACTGATGGATGCGTTGCTGACCGCGCTGCTGGGGTGCCTGCTGGGCGGCATCGGCGACAAGAGCCAGCTTCTGGCGCTGATGCTGAGCGCCCGCTTCCGCAGCGACGGCGCGGTGATCGCGGGAGCGGCCCTGGCCGTCGCCGCGAACGCAACGCTCGCCGCATTTGCCGGAGCCTTGATCGGCCCCATGCTCGGTTCGCAGGCGCGATTGCTGTTTCTGGCGCTCGCCCTGCTGATGCTGGGCGGCGGAATGCTGTGGCCGGTCAAGCAGCCCGATCCGCTGGCCGACTGGCCCACCGGGCCTTTCCTGACATCGGCGCTGGGGCTTTTCATCCTGGGCTTTGGCGACGGGCCGCAATTCCTGATCCTGGGCATCGCCGCCCGGACCGCTGATCCGGTGCTGGCGGGGCTGGGCGGAGCGCTGGGCATGATGGCGGCGCTGATTCCCGCCATATTGCTGCGTGACCAGCTGACCAGGGCCATTCCCCTGCGCGCCATCCGCATTGGCGGAGCGGCCATCTTCCTGGCGTCAGGGCTGGGCGCGGCGGTGTCGGCACTTGGCCTGACCGACTGATCGATCCGCTTCATCAGACTAAGCGAGGATTTCAGGAGGAATTTCCGCTCTTGTCATGGCACCTTCTCGTGAGCAGATCATTATACGGCCGAAACCATTTGGACTCAGGAGCAAGGCATGACCGCACCCGATCTCAAAACCCCGACGGACCTGCGCAGCAACGCCACCAAGTCGGTAGCTGAAGCGCTGAACGGCGTGCTGGCGGACAGCTATGCGCTGTATTTCAAGACCAAGAATTTCCATTGGCACGTGTCCGGCCCGCATTTCCGCGACTATCATCTGATGTTCGACGAGCAGGCGGCGCAGATCCTGGCCACGACCGACGCCATTGCCGAACGCGTGCGCAAGACCGGCAACACGACGCTGCGGTCGATCGGCGACATATCCCGCCATCAATCGCTCAAGGACAATGACGCCGATTATGTGAGCCCCGGCGACATGCTGAACGAACTGCGCGAAGATAATCTGCGCCTTGTCGAATCGCTCCGCGCCGCGAAGGCCGCGGCGGCCGAGGCAGGCGACAATGCGACCGAAGGCATTGTCGACGACTGGACCGACGAAGCGGAGGAACGGGCCTGGTTCCTGTTCGAAGCGGGCAGGAACGCCTGACCGGCCGTTAAAATATTTTCACACGGAGGCGCGGAGGGCGTGGGGGTTGTTCTCTGCGGCCTCTGCGCCTTCAGTCCTGCTGGACGGCGCTGATCGCGATGATGTCGAGCATGCCGCCCCTGGGGCCGAACTCCACTTGCTCACCGGCTTCCGCATCCATCATCGCGCGGGCGAGGGGGGAGGAAAAACTGATCAGCCCCGCATTGGGGTCCGCCTCGTCATCGCCGACGATAGTGACCGTCTTTTCGGCGCCATTCTGCCGGTAGGTAACGCATGTGCCGAACGCCACCGTCTCTCCGTCAGGCACCGGCCGCAGTTCCGCCGTCGCCAGCCGGGTGCGCCAGTAACGCAGTTCGCGCTTGAGCTTCTTCGCGTCCTCCTCGGACATCTCCCCGGTAAGGGCCGCCTCCAGCGCGTCCACCCTCTCCCGCGTCAGCCGCAGGCCGCGCGCCGTCACCCAATTGGGACCAAGTGGCAGCGGCAGTTCGAAGCTGGGTTCCAGATGCTCCTCGTCGCTCTCGCGGCGGAAGGCGACGCTCATGGCACTCTCCTGACAAAGGGTTGAGATTGGAAGCGCGCGAGCGGCTTTCAATCCTCGTCGAACAGCCCCGCAAGCTGCTCCACCATCGTGCCGCCCAATTGTTCGGCATCCATGATGGTCACGGCGCGGCGGTAATAGCGGGTGACGTCATGACCGATGCCGATCGCCACCAGTTGGACCGGCGACCGGGCCTCGATCCATTCGATCACCTGCCGCAAATGCCGCTCCAGATAGGTGCCGCTGTTCACCGACAAAGTGGAATCATCGACCGGCGCGCCGTCGGAAATCACCATCAGGATGCGGCGTTCCTCGTGCCGGGCGATCAGGCGGTTATGCGCCCATAGCAGCGCTTCGCCGTCGATATTCTCCTTCAGCAGCCCCTCGCGCATCATCAAGCCCAGATTCTTGCGCGCGCGCCGCCAGGGCTCGTCCGCCTTCTTGTAGATGATGTGGCGCAGATCATTGAGCCGCCCCGGCATGGGCGGACGGCCCGCCGCCAGCCAGTCTTCCCGGCTCTGCCCGCCCTTCCAGGCGCGGGTGGTGAAGCCCAGGATCTCCGTCTTGACGCCGCAGCGTTCCAGCGTGCGCGCCAATATGTCGGCGCTGATCGCAGCGATGCTGATCGGCCGCCCGCGCATCGATCCGCTATTGTCGATCAGCAGCGTCACGACCGTGTCGCGAAACTCCGTGTCGCGCTCCACCTTGTAGGACAGCGAACGGGTGGGATCGATGACGATCCGGGCGAGCCGCGCCGCATCCAGCAGCCCTTCCTCCTGATCGAAGTCCCAGGACCGCGACTGCTGCGCCATCAGCCGCCGTTGCAGCCGGTTGGCGAGCTTCGTCACCGCGCCCTGAAGGCTGGTGAGCTGCTGGTCCAGAAAGCCGCGCAGCCGCAGCAGCTCATCCTCGTCGCACAGATCCTCCGCCGTGACGATCTCGTCATGCAACTGGGTATAGGGCTTGTAGTCGAAGCCGGGCGGCAGGTCGGACAGCGGCCGGTTGGGGCGGACCGGCATCATGCCTTCCTCGCCCATGTCATCGGCGCCTTCGTCGCTGTCGGCGTCGAACTCCTCGCTATAGTCGGTGTCGCCTTCCTCCGTGTCGCCGCCGCTGTCGTCGGCGCGCGCTTCGGCGTTCATGTCGCTGTCGCCAGCCTGATCCTCGCCCGAATCGCCTTCGTCGGGCGCGTCTTCCTCATCCTCGCCCTGCTCGTCGGGTTCCGGCTCGTCCGGTTCGGGGGGCATGTCGGCTTCGACGAGTTGCAGATGCTCCAGCATTGCCTGCGCCATCTTCTGAAAGGCGCGCTGGTCGTCGATCGCGAGGCCCAGCGCGTCGAGGTCCGCACCGGCCTTGTCCTCGATCCATTGATCGACCATCGCCATGCCCGCGGCGGCTTCCTTGGGGATGGCCTGGCCCGTCAGCCGCTCGCGCACCTTGAGCGCGAGCGCCGTGGACAGCGGCACTTCGTCCGCCGACCGCGCGCGGCGCAGCGGGTCGGACTTGAGTTTCAGGTCCAGCGCATGATTGAGGTTGGCGCGCACCCCTTCCATCGCGCGCGACCCGATCGCTTCGACCCGCGCCTGCTCCACCGCGTCATAGACCGCCCGCGCCGTGGCGTCGGCGGGCGCGGCGCTGTTGTGCAGGCGGCTGTTGTGATGCCGCAGCCGCAGGGCGTTGGCGTCGGCGAACCCGCGCGCCAGCGCCACCTGATCGGCGGGCAGGTTGCGGCCGGGCGTTGGCACCTTGATCGCCTTGCCCGCCAGATGCGGCGCGTCGGCGGTGAAGCCCACCTCCACCTCCGCATCGCGCGCGATCGCCCGCGCCGTGCCGGACAGCACGTCCTTGAATGCGTCCAGGGGCGAACGTTCGGCCATGCCGTCAGGCCGCCCGGTGCGCCACGCTCTCCGGCAGGTCCTTGCCGAATACCCGCTGATAATATTCCGCCACCAGCGGCCGTTCCGCCTCGTCGCACTTGTTGAGGAAGGAAAGGCGGAAGGCGAAGCCGACATTCTTGAAGATCAGCGCGTTCTGCGCCCAGCTGATCACGGTGCGCGGGCTCATCACCGTAGAAATGTCGCCGTTGATGAAGCCCTGGCGGGTGAGTTCCGCCACCTTGATCATATTCTCAACTTCCTTGCGGCCGCCTTCATGATCATATTCGCCCGACTTGGCGAGGACGATCTGCGCTTCGGTCGCGGCGGGCAGATAGTTCAGCGTCACCACCAGGTTCCAGCGGTCCATCTGGCCCTGGTTGATCTGCTGCGTGCCGTGATAAAGGCCGGTGGTGTCGCCCAGGCCTACCGTATTGGCCGTTGCGAACAGGCGGAACCAGGGGTTCGGGCGGATGACGCGATTCTGGTCGAGCAGCGTCATCTTGCCGTCGGTTTCCAGCACGCGCTGGATCACGAACATCACGTCCGGGCGCCCCGCATCATATTCGTCGAAGACCAGCGCGACAGGCCGTTGCAACGCCCAGGGGAGCAGGCCTTCGCGGAATTCGGTGACCTGCTGACCTTCGCGCAGCACGATGGCGTCGCGGCCGACCAGGTCGATGCGGCTGATATGCGCGTCCAGGTTGATGCGGATGCACGGCCAGCGCAGGCGGGCGGCGACCTGTTCGATATGGCTCGACTTGCCGGTGCCGTGATAGCCCTGCACCATCACGCGGCGGTTGAAGGCGAAGCCCGCCAGGATCGCCAGCGTCGTGTCCGGGTCGAACACATAGGCGGGGTCCAGATCGGGCACGCGCTCGTCGGCTTCGGAAAAGGCCGGGATCTTGAGGTCGACATCCACCCCGAACACTTCCCGCGCGTCCACCTCGCGGTCGGGCGCGGCCAGCAGCGTTTCGGACCGGGTATCGGGCTGGACGTTGGGAATGTCGGTCATTTCCTGGTCTTTCTCGTCAATTTGCTCCAGCCCCTAAACGATCGGAGACCGGCCTGTCGATAGAGTGGGGCCTCATTCTCCGGCGATCAAGCGGCCCCTTGAGCCGAACTGGCCTTCTTGGTCCTGATCGGGGGGTCTGGTTGCTTCCTGTTAATCCGGTGCTGATAGGGTTGGGTCATGAAAGCTCTCTTCGCGGTCCTGTTTCTGATGGCCATCAACAGCTGGACGATTCTCTGTTTTTGGCATGATAAGAGCCGGGCCATCGCAGGAGGCCGCCGGATCAGGGAGTCCGATCTTTTGGGCTTAGCCATGCTGGGCGGATCACCAGGGGCGCTGCTCGCCCGCCGGTGGTTCCGTCACAAGACCCGCAAGGAGCCATTTTCCACCCAGCTGATGATCATCACTGTTGTGCAGGCCGGACTCCTGATTGGCTGGTTTCTCCTCTGATATTTCAGGCGAAGGCCGCCGCCTTGCGCAGCAGGCCATAGGCCTCGATCACGCCTTGCAACGCGCTTTCATGGCTGCGGTCGCCGCCATTATGGTCGGGATGGTAGCGGCGCAGAAGTTCGGTATAACGCTGCCGCAGCGCCTTGCGATCCGCGTCGATGGGAAGGCCCATCACCGACAGCGCCTTGCGGTCCTCGTTCGACAGGAACTTGCCGTCCTGCCGCATCTGATTGTCGGCGCGCGCCTTCGCCACCCGTTCCTTGAACTTGGCCCCGATCGCGTCGAGCGGGTCCTGAAAGTCCGACCAGCGCGGCGGCGGGCTGGCGGCGTTGGAGGAAAAGGCCCGCGTCTCCCTTTCCCACCCCGCATAGGGGCGCTGGGCGGCGGCGATCTCTTCCGGGCTCATGCCGGTGAAGAAATTATAACCCTGGTTGAAGGCGCGGACATGGTCCAGGCACAGCCAGCGCCAGCGCGGCCCTTCCTGGCTGGACCGGCTGCCTTCCAGCGGCGGCGCGCGGAATTCGCCCGGCTCCGGGCAGCCTTCGACCGCGCAGGGGCGGTCGCTTTCCACGCGGCCATGGAAACGGTTGAAACGGCGGGTCGAGAAAGGATCGCTGGCCAAGATTGTCCTGTGCAGGGTTCATGCAAAACCCCTATATAGGGGCCATGAGCATCCAACTGAAAGGCCCGGTGGCCACGGAAATCGAAGCGCGGCTGCGCGCCGCCCTGTCACCCGAACATCTCGCCGTTCTCGACGACAGCGACAAGCATCGCGGCCATGCCGGTCATGACGGATCGGGCGAAAGTCACTTCACGGTGGAAATCGTGTCGGCCCAATTCGCAGGGCAGAGCCGTGTCGCCCGCCAGCGCATGGTGAACGCCGCGCTCGCCGAACTGCTGCGCGACAAGGTGCATGCCCTCGCGATCAAGGCGCGCGCGCCGGGCGAAGCCTAAGGAGACGAAAGCGCGCGTCATGCGTTCACGCCCTGCTTGATGCGGGGCGAGGAGCGGCGCATGGCTTATGATTTCTGGTACTGGCCCTCCATTCCGGGCCGCGGCGAATTTGTCCGCCTGACCCTTGAGGCGTGCGCGATCCCCTATCGCGACCGCGCGCGGGAGGACGGCGCGGAGGCGCTGATCGCCGACATGGCCCGCCACGACGCCGGGCCCGCCTTCGCGCCGCCCTATATCGCCACCGACGGACGGACGATCGCCCAGACGGCCAATATCCTCTTCTACCTTGCCGAACGGCATGAATGCGGGCCTTCCGGTCTCAAGGCGCGCTATTGGCTGTTGCAGGTGCAGTTGACCATCATGGACATGGTGGCCGAAGCGCATGACGTGCACCATCCCCTGTCCTCCGCGCTCTATTATGAGGAGCAGAAGGCCGAAGCGCTGCGCGCCGCCCATGGCTTTCGTGATCAGCGCATTCCCAAATATCTGGCCTATTTCGACCATGCGCTCGCCAGCGAAGCGGGCGGATGGCTGGCTGGGGAGCGATGGAGCTATGCGGACCTGTCGCTTTTCCATCTGGTCGAAGGGCTGCGCTACGCCTTCCCGCTGCGCATGGCGACGCTGGCGCGACGCTATGCCCGCGTCGAGGATTTGCATGGGCGGGTTGCCGCGCTGCCCGAATTGCAGGATTATTTCGGCAGCAACCGGCGTCTTTCGTTCAACGATCAAGGCGTCTTCCGCCATTATCCCGAACTGGACGCCCCATGATCCTTGACGAACTCATCATCCAGACGATCACGCCCACCACGCATGATCTGGGCGACTTTCGTGTCCACAGGTCGCTGCCAGCGCGAGAGCGGACGATGGTGGGGCCCTTCATCTTCTTCGATCAGGCGGGCCCGGCGCGGATCGGGCCGGGGCAGGGCATCGATGTGCGGCCCCACCCGCACATCAACCTCGCCACCGTCACCTATATGTTCGAAGGCGCGTTCCTGCATCGCGATTCGCTGGGTACGGAGCAGCTGATCGAGCCGGGCGCGGTCAATCTGATGACGGCGGGCAGCGGCATCGTCCATTCCGAACGATCGCCGGATGCCGAGCGGGCGAAGCAATCCAAGCTTTCGGCGATCCAGACCTGGCTTGCCCTTCCCGACGGGCGGGAGGAGATGGAGCCCGCTTTCGAGCATGTGAGCGAGGGCGGCTTGCCCATCGTGGATTGCGGCCACGCCCGCGCGCGGGTGATCATGGGCACGCTATGGGGCGAAAGCGCGCCGGTCACGACCTATGCGGAGACCATCTATGCCGATATCCAGCTATCGCCCGGCGGCAAGGTTCCGATCGACACCGATGCCGATGAGCGCGCAATATATGTCGCGGGCGGCGACGCGGCGCTGGACGGCGTGGCCCTGCTGCCCCAGACCCTCTATGTCCTGCGCCCAGGCACGCGCGCCACGCTGATGAGCGTCGATGGCGGCAGGGTCATCTATTGCGGCGGGGAAGCCTTCAAAACGCCGCGCCATGTCTGGTGGAATTTCGTCTCATCGACCACCGAGCGCCTCTATCAGGCGCGCGAGGATTGGGAAGCGATGCGCTTCCCCCTGATCCCCGGCGACGATCAGGAATTCATCCCGATCCCGAAAGGCCGCCCCAAGACGGTGAGCTATCCTTAGCGCAACCTCACTAATGGGAATATGAGAACCGCGCTCCTGCGCAGGCGGGAGCCCGGTTCCGATGCCTGCGCAAGAGCCCTCCAGGCGGCATTTTACCCGTTGATTAGGGCAGATCCGGTACAGCGCTTGACGGCATGCCGCCCTGCTTCCCCGGCAAAGCAGCTACTGAACGAAGGTCAGCGACAGATTTTCGGCATTTTTAGGGATATCGATCCGGCTTTCGTTGATCGACGCTTCCTCGCCGGGTTTCAGGCTGTTGCGATCCGCCTTCGTTGTCCAGCTGAACACCAGCCGGTTCTGCTGGTCGCGCAGTTGCACCAGCACCGGCGGCACCGGCAGCGTTTCCTTGCCGCTGTTCACGATCCGCGCGCCGAACGCGAAATATTCCTCGCCGGTCGGCAGCTTCCGGCGCTCGGCAGGCTTGGACAGGTAGAAAAGCAGGTCGGGATCGCCCTCTTCCGCCACAAGGCCAAGGTTGACGGCCCAACTCGGCGCGCCGAAATACCAGAGGCTGCCCCCCAGCGCCCCCACGGCCAGGAAGAAGGCGACCGCTGCATAGGTCCATAGTTTCAGGCGATTGCGGTGCGGCCGGGCAGGGGGCGCGGCTTCCTCCACCTCTTCCGGCGCGGCGCGGCCATAGATATCGTCGGTGCGATAGTCGCGATAGGCAGCGGCCGCCGGAGCCCGCGCGGGCTCCTCCGCCACGGCCTGCGGCGCGGGCGTTCGAGCTGCGGAAGGTGCCGGGCGCGCCGGTTCCTCTGCCTCTGGTTCCACGGATGGCGCAGGAGAAACGGGGGGGGCGGCCGGACGCGGTGGAGGCGGCGGTGGCGGGGCTGGCGGCGGCGCGTCCTCAACGGCCGGGACGGTGGCAGGCGCCATCTCCTTCCGCATGTCCAGCGCCGGTCCTTCCTGGAACCAGCTATGTTTGCAGGAGGCGCAGCGAACCTGGCGGCCATGGGGGCCGACGGCGCTGTCCGGCACAATATAGCGCGTGGCGCAATTGGGACACACCAGGATCATGACGCTTCATAGGCATGGCTTGGACTCGAGGGCAAGCAGCATCGTCAGCGGGCCGCGACATGCCGCGACTCGCCAGCCTGCGCGGCTTGGGCTTTACGGCTCCCTGCCCGCTGTGCCATGGCTGAACCCACGGGGAAGCAGGGAGCGCGCAGGCGCATTCATTGAACCATGTCGGCGATCGTCCAGTTCGAAAATGTCGGCCTGCGCTATGGTCTGGACAGCGAGACCCTGTCCGACGTCAGCTTCTCCCTGCACGGCGGCGGCTTCTACTTCCTTACCGGCGCATCGGGCGCGGGCAAGACGTCGCTGTTGAAGCTCCTTTACCTTGCGCAGCGGCCCAGCAGGGGCGTCATCCGCCTGTTCGGTGAGGATGTGGTGACGCTGCCCCGCAGCCGCTTGCCCGGTTTCCGCCGCCGCATCGGCGTCGTCTTCCAGGACTTCCGTCTGGTCCCGCATCTGTCCGCCTATGACAATATCGCGCTGCCCCTGCGCGTCGCCGGCATGGCGGAGGCGGAAACCCATGCGTCGGTGTCGGAAATGCTGAACTGGGTAGGGCTGGGCGACCGGGGCGAAGCGCGTCCCGCGACCTTGTCGGGCGGAGAGCAGCAGCGCGTCGCCATCGCGCGCGCGGTCATCGCCCGGCCTGAAATATTGGTGGCGGACGAGCCGACCGGCAACGTCGACGCTGATATGGCCCGCCGCCTGCTGACCCTGTTCGAAGCGCTCAACCGCCTTGGCACCACCATCGTCGTCGCCACCCACGACCTGCCGCTGATCGGTCAGGTGGAAGGCGCGCAGATGATGCGGCTGGACAAGGGGCGGCTGTCGGACCCAACCGGATTGCTGCGCTACCCGCCGCGCAGCCAAGCGGCGGCCGAATCATGACCGGCGCGGACCGCCGCGCCGCCGCCGCCGCGCGGCACCGGCTGCTGCCCGAAGGCCGGGTAGCGGGCCCCATGCCCTGGGTCATCGCGATCATGATGTTCCTGACCGTGCTCGCCGCCGCCGCCGGACTGGGCCTTGGCACGGCGGTCAAGTCGGTGGGCGCTGAACTGGCCGGGCGGGTGACCGTGCAGATCGTCGAAGCCAATGCCGACCGGCGTGAGGAGCTGAGCGGACGCGCCGCCCGCCTGCTGCGGGAAAGCGGAGATGTGCAGGCGGTGCATCCGGTCGATCCCGCCGCCCTCGCCGACCAGATCAAGCCCTGGCTGGGCGAAGAGGCGGTGAGCGGCGACCTGCCCATTCCCGCGCTGATCGACGTCGAACTCACGCCCGGATCGGCACATGCCCGCGTGGATCGCCTGCGCAAGGCAATGGCCGCTCTGTCCCCCAATATCCGTATCGAACCGCATGCCGCCTTCCTCCAGCCGCTTGGGCGGTTGCTCGCCGCGCTCGGCGGGCTGGCGGCGGGAATCGTGCTGCTCATGGCCATCGCCACCGCCGCGATCGTGGTGCTGGCGGCGCGTGCTGCGCATGACAGCCATCGCGGCACCATCGACGTTCTGCATCTGATGGGCGCGACCGATGTCCAGATCGCCCGCCTGTTCCAGCGGCGGATCGGGCTGGACGTGCTGTTCGGCGGACTGTTGGGCTTTGCCGTGGCGCTGCTGGTGATCCTGCTGCTCGGCGCGCGGCTGACCGCTACCGGCTCCGACCTGCTTGCCGCGATCAGCCTGCCCTGGACAAGCTGGCTGATCCTGGCCGCGCTGCCGCTGGGCGGCGTGCTGCTGGCGACGCTCGCCGCGCGCTGGACCGTGCTGCGCTCGCTGGGGCGGCTGCTGTGATCGTCCGGCTCTTTGCGATCACCCTGCTGGGATGGATGCTGGGCTTCGCATGGTTCGCGATCTTTCTTCCCCAACCGTTGGACGGCCGCCCGACCGACGCCATCGTCGTGCTGACAGGGGGTGCGGGCAGGATCGATCGCGGCCTTGCCCTGCTCCAGGAGGGCGCGGCGAAGCGCATGCTGATTTCCGGCGTCGACCGGTCGGTCCGCCCGGCTGAACTCGCCGCCCAATATGACGTGCCCGAACGGCTGTTTTCCTGCTGCATCACCCTGGGCCGGGAAGCGATCGACACGCGGTCCAACGCCATCGAAACCGCGCACTGGCTGGAGCGGCGGGACTACCGCACGGTCCGCCTGATCACCACCGACTGGCACATGCGCCGGTCAGCGCTGGAACTGCGGCAGGCGCTGCCGGAACGTGTGACGATCGTCTATGACGCGGTGCCCAGCCGCCCCAGCCTCACCATGCTGGCGCGCGAATATAATAAATATCTGCTGCGGCGCGGCGCGGCCCTGATCGGGATATAGGCGGGACATGATCACGCTTCTGCGGTCGCTCGCCTATATGCTGGTCTTCTACGGCATCTCCGTCCTGCTGGTGCTGGCCGCGCTGGCCGCCGCCTTTGTCGCGCCCAGCGCCGTTCAGCCGGTGGCGACGGCCTGGGCCTATTTCCACCGTTTCTGCGCGCGCTGGCTGCTGGGGCAGAAGGTGCGGGTGGAAGGAGACCTGCCGCGCGGCGGCTATCTCTATATCGTCAAGCATGAATCCATGTTCGAAACGATCGACATGCTCTGCCTGTTCGACCGCCCGGCCATTGCCGCCAAGCGGGAGTTGTTCGACATTCCGCTGTGGGGCCGGGTCGCGCGCCGCTACGGCCTCATCCCGGTGGAGCGCAGCGCCGGGGCCAGTGCGATGCGCGCCCTGCGCACGGCCGCCTGCAAGGCGGTGGGGGAAGGACGCCCCCTGTGCCTCTTCCCCGAAGGAACCCGCGTCCCCCATGGCGAAGCGCCGCCGCTGAAAGCGGGTTTCGCCGGACTTTATGCCCTGCTGGGCCTGCCGGTCGTGCCGATCGCGGTGGACAGCGGCCGGCTGTCGCCGCGCGGCAGCTTCCTCAAGCGCTCCGGGGTCATCACCTACAAGGTGGGGGAGGTGGTGCCCGCCGGTCTCGACCGCAGGGAAGCGGAGGCACGCGTCCATGCCGCGATCAACGCGCTGAACGGACCGAAGGAAGGCCATGCTCCTGTGAGGGCAGGAGCCCAGATTAGCCCGTAGGACATCAGCGGATCAGATCAATGCGACCGTCCGAAGTCCGGCTTGGGATCATCCTGCCCCTGTTCGATGATCGACCGGCGGATGGCGCGGGTGCGGGTGAACAGGTTGAACAGCGTGTCGCCGTCATTCCACCGGATCGCCCGCTGCAAAGCCGACAGATCCTCCGAAAAGCGCTGGAGCATTTCCAGCACGGCATCCTTGTTCGCCAGGAACACGTCGCGCCACATGGTCGGGTCTGACGCGGCGATGCGGGTGAAGTCGCGGAAGCCGCCCGCCGAATATTTGATCACCTCCGACTGGGTGACATCCTCCAGATCGCTGGCCGTGCCGACAATCGTATAGGCGATCAGGTGCGGCAGATGGCTCGTCACCGCCAGCACCAGGTCATGATGCTGCGGGTCCATCATCTCGACATCCGCGCCCACGCGCCGCCACAGTTCGGCGACCCGCTCCACCGCCACCTGATCGGCACCGGCCGGGGGCGTGACAATGCACCAGCGGCCCCGGAACAGCGATGCGAAACCCGCCTCCGGCCCGCTATTCTCCGTCCCCGCCACGGGATGCGCGGGAATGATCGCCCGGCCCGGCAGCGCTGCCGTCAATTGCGCCAGCACGTCCGCCTTGCACGATCCGACGTCGCTGATGACGGCGTCGGCGGGCAGGTCGTCGGCGATTTCCGCCGCCGCCGCGCCCATCGCCCGCACCGGCACGCACAGCACCACCAGATCGGCATCGGTCACGCTTGCGCCCGCCGTGTCGGTCACATCGTCGCACAGGCCGATCGCCCGCGCGATCTGCCGCACATGCGGGTCGGCGTCATGCCCCGTCACCCGCACCGCCGGCATATATTCGCGGATTGCCCGCGCGAGCGATGAGCCTATCAGGCCAAGGCCGATGATGGTGACGCGCGCGAATGGCAGCATGGTTCAGGCCGCCTCCGCCATCGCCCGCAGCTTCGCCGCGACGGCGCGCATCTGCTCCTCCGTACCGATGGTGATGCGCAGCCCGTTGGGCAGGCCCTGCCCCGGCAGCCATCGCGTGGCGAAGCCTTCGTCCCACAGCCCCCTCATCGCCGCTTCCGCGGTCAGCCTGCCGTTGAACAGGATCAGCAGGAAATTGGCCTTGCTGGGCACCGCGCGCAGGCCATGATTGGACAGCGAAGCGACCTCCGCCGCCAGCCATTCGCGCCACTGCCGGTTATGCGCGCGGCTCGCCTCCACCCAGGCGCTGTCGCCGATCGCCGCGACCGCGGCAGCCTGTCCCGCCGTCGTCACGTTGAAAGGCGCGCGAATACGGTGCAGCGCATCGATGATCTCCGCGCTGGAATAGCCCCAGCCGATGCGCTCGGCGGCAAGGCCGTAGATTTTGGAGAAGGTGCGCGTCACCAGCACGTTGGGCGCATTCTTCGCCAGCTCCATGCCGCCATCTTCCTCATCCGCATCCAGATATTCGGCATAGGCCTGATCCAGGACCAGCAGGATATCGGGGCGCAGCGCGGCGTGCAGGCGCGCAATCTCCGCCCGGGGCGTCATGGTGCCGGTGGGATTGTTGGGATTGGCCAGGAAGAGGACCTTCGTCTTTTCCGTCACGCAGGCGAGCAGCGCATCCACATCGGTCGCATAGTCCGCGTCCGGCGCGATCACCGGCGTCGCGCCCACCCGCCGCGCGGCGATGTCGTAGACGGAAAAGCCGTAATGTACGTACAGCACCTCGTCCCCCGGCCCGGCATAGGCGCTCGCGGCGATGTGCAGCAGTTCGTCCGAACCCGTGCCATATATGACGCGCGCCGGGTCCAGCCCATGCACGGCGGCGATCGCCTCCCGCATCTTCGTTGCGCCCGGATCGGGATAGGTGGCAAGGTCGGCCGTCGCAGCGTTCAGGGCCGCGCGCGCCGCCGGACTTGTCCCCAGCGGGTTCTCATTCGCCGACAGCTTGATCAGCGGGCGGCCGTCATCCGCCGCCGCCTTGCCCGGCACATAGGGGGAAATGCCGAGTATCCAGTCCTTGGGTGCAGGTTTCGTCATGGCGGGGCTTTAGCGTCATCCGCGCCAAAGGCAAAGCGCCGCTGGCCGGCAAGTGGGTGGACGCCGCGCGATTGACAGCATGCCTCCGCAGTCCTAGCCCGCATCCACCATGGCCAGCGCTCTGCTTCCCGATGACAGCCGTTTCGGTCTCCGCCGTCAGGTACGCCTGCCCGGCCACTTGCGGCTGGACAGCGGCGCAACGCTCGCGCCCGTCGACATCGCCTATGAAACCTATGGGGCGATGAATGAGGACAAGAGCAATGTCATCCTCATCTGTCATGCGCTGACTATGGACCAATATGTGGCGTCCGAGCATCCCGTGACAGGCAGGCCCGGCTGGTGGTGGCGGTTGGTCGGCGAAGATAAGCCCATCGACCCGGCGCGTCATTTCATCATCTGCGCAAATGTTATTGGCAGCTGCATGGGTTCCAGCGGTCCCGCCAGCATCGATCCTGCAACCGGCGAGCCATATGCGATGCGTTTTCCGGTTCTCACCATCGCCGATATGGTGCGGGCGCAGGCGCTGCTGCTAGACCATCTAGGCGTCGATCGACTCGCTACGGTCATTGGAGGATCGATGGGCGGCATGCAGGCGCTGACTTGGCCGGTTATTTTCCCCGAGCGGGTCGAAAGCTGCGTCGTCATCGCCTCCACCGCCCGCCACAGTGCGCAGAACATCGCGTTCCATGAAGTCGGCCGCCAAGCGATCATGGCGGACCCGAATTGGCGCGGCGGTGATTATTATGGTGATGGCCGAGTGCCGGGCGCTGGCCTGGCCGTCGCCCGCATGGCCGCGCACATCACCTATCTGTCCGAAGCGGGGCTCACCGAAAAATTCGGCCGCCGCTTGCAGGGCCGCGACGCCAAGACCTTCGGCTTCGACGCCGACTTTCAGGTCGAATCCTATTTGCGCCACCAAGGCCTCAGCTTCGTTGAGCGGTTCGACGCCAACTCTTATCTCTACATCACTCGCGCCATGGACTATTATGACATTGCGGAAGATCATGGCGGCAGCCTCGCCAAGGCCTTCGCGCCATCCAAGGCCCGCTTCTGTCTGGTCAGCTTCGATACCGACTGGCTCTATCCCACGGCGGAGTCCCGCGCCATCGTTCACGCCCTCAACGCCAGCGGCGCTCAGGCGAGCTTTGTCGAACTGTCCAGCCCCTTTGGCCATGACGCCTTCCTGCTGGAATGCCCGGAACTGAACCGGGTTGTCGACGGCTTCCTCAAGGGCGGCCGCGCATGAGCGAAGAGGGGTTGCGGCCCGACCTTGCCCTCATCGCCCGCACCGTCACTCCCGGAGCCCGCGTGCTGGACGTAGGCTGCGGCGACGGCGCGCTGATGGCGGCGCTGCGCGATGCCAAGCAAGTGGATGCCCGCGGCCTTGAACTCGACGCCAGCAACGTCGCCGCCGCCGTAGGCCGGGGCCTGTCGGTCGTGCAGGGCGACGCCGACACTGACCTCACTTACTATCCCGACGCCAGCTTCGACTATGCGATCTTGAGCCAGACGCTCCAGACCACCCGCCGCCCGGATCTGGTGGTTGAGGAACTGCTGCGCATCGGCCGTCAGGCGTTCGTATCCTTCCCCAACTTCGCCCATTGGCGCGGACGGCTGTCCCTGCTTTGGGGCGGCCGCATGCCGGTGACGCGCCTGCTGCCCGACACATGGTATGACACGCTCAACATCCACCATGTGACGGTCGACGATTTCCGCGCCCTGGTGAAGGAACGCGGCTGGACCATCGATGGTCAGTGGTTCCTCAAGGGCGACAAGGAAACCACCCACGCGAACGCGAACCTGTTCGCCGAGCACGCCGTTTTCCTGCTCCGAAAATAGCCGCGCAGCGAAAATCATTATTTACGCGGAGGCGCGGAGATTTGTTGCGGCTTCTCCGCGCCTCCGCGTGATTCAAAAATCTTTTCGCGCAGAGGCGCAGAGGCGCAGAGGCGCAGAGAAAAATACTCTTCTGCGTCCTCTGCGCCTCTGCGCGAACAAATCAGAGAAGCCTCAACGCTCCTTCGTCGCGCTGAACTTCACCTTGGGATGCCGCTCCTGCTGATATCCCACATCCCACGCGCTTTTCGCCATGAAGACGAGATTGCCGTCCCGGTCCCGCGCCATATTCGCGCCGTTGAACGACACCAATTCCTTCACCGCCGCCTCATCGCCTGAAATCCAACGCGCCGTATCGAAGGGCGAAGCTTCCAGCCCAGCCGCGACCTTATACTCCGCCTCCAGCCGAGAAATCAGCACGTCCAGCTGCAACTGCCCGACCACGCCGACCACCCAGCTGCTGCCGATCTCCGGATAGAAAACCTGGATCACGCCCTCTTCGGACAGGTCATCCAGCGCCTTGCGCAACTGCTTCGTCTTGGTCGGGTCCTTGAGCGCCACGCGCCGCAGGATTTCCGGTGCAAAGTTAGGCAGGCCGGTGAACCGCACCCCCGCCTTCTCCGACAGCGTATCGCCCACCCGCAACGTGCCGTGGTTCGGAATGCCGATAATGTCGCCCGGAAAGGCCTCATCCGCAATCTCGCGATCTTGCGCGAAAAAGAGGATCGGCGAATGCACCGCGATCGGCTTGCCGCTGCCCGAAGGGGTCAGTTTCATGCCGCGCCGGAACTTGCCCGAACACAGCCGCATGAAAGCGATGCGGTCGCGATGCTGCGGGTCCATATTGGCCTGCACCTTGAAGATGAAGCCGGTGACTTCGCTATTCTCCGGCTCCACCGGCGCGGGCTCAGCCGGCTGCGCACGCGGCGGCGGTGCATGGGCGGCGAGCGCGTCGATCAGTTCTGTCACGCCAAACAGCTTGAGCGCCGATCCGAAATAGACCGGCGTCAGGTCGCCATGGCGATAGGCGGCCAGATCGAAGTCGGCATAGCCGCCCACGGCCAGCTCCGCCTCCTCGCGCAGCTTTTCCAGCCCTTGCGCGGAAATATGCTCGGCCAGCGCATCGTCAGCGATGCCCTCGACAAACACTTCCCTGCCCTCAAATTCCTTGGAAGGACCGCTCGGCTGCCGCAGCCGGTTCTTGGCGAAATCGTAGATCCCCTCGAACGTCCCGCCCATGCCGACCGGCCAGCTCATCGGGCATACGTCCAGCGCCAGCGCGTCCGCCACTTCGTCCAGCAGGGCAAAGGTGTCGCGCCCCTCACGGTCCACCTTGTTGACGAAGGTGATGATCGGCACGTTGCGCAACCGGCAAACCTCGAACAGCTTGCGCGTCTGCGGCTCGATGCCCTTGGCGGCGTCGATCACCATCACCGCCGAATCGACCGCCGTCAGCGTTCGATAGGTATCCTCCGAAAAATCCTCGTGCCCCGGCGTGTCGAGCAGGTTGAAGGTAATGCCGCCCCGCTCGAACGTCATGACCGAGCTGGTCACCGAAATGCCGCGCTGCTGCTCGATCTTCATCCAGTCCGACCGCGCCCGCCGGTTCGCCCCGCGCGCCTTGACCTCGCCCGCAAGATGGATCGCGCCGCCTTCCAGCAACAGCTTCTCGGTCAGCGTGGTCTTGCCGGCGTCAGGGTGGGAAATGATCGCGAAGGTGCGGCGGGATGGGATGGTCATTCGGTTGTCCAGATATTCCAACAGCCATTCGCGCTGAGTAGAGACTGAGCGAAGTCGAAGGGCCGTATCGAAGCACCGCGCGCTCAAATCAGCCCTTCGATACGTTGCTTCGGCAAGCTCAGCAGCTACTCGGGACGAACGGATTCACCGGCTCACTAGTCGGTAACCAGCGTCACGTCCATGCGGAACCGCCGCTCATCCCCCGGCAACAGGCGCATGACACCCTGCTTCTCCCAGACATCGCCCTCGAATCCTACCAGGTCCGCCATTCCCGCCCAAGGCTCGACGCACAGATAATGCGCGCCCGGCTTCTGCCACAGCCCCAGCCAGGGCGTATCAGGAAAGTCGATCTTCAACCGCGTCCGTCCCGGCACACCCCATATCAGGCTATGGCTCTCCAGCTCATCCCAAACCAGCGCGTCGTCCTTAAACATCGCATAGGTCGGCCTCAGCACGTTGCCATCGACCGGCGACGGGATGCGATCCCGCGCAATAAGCCCCGGTTCGTCCCCAACCTGACGCAGCAGCGCAGGCTCCGGCTTTTCAAACTCGATCAGATGCTCCTCCGCCGCCCCGCCATAGGGCAGCGGCCACGCAAAGGCGGGATGATAGCCAAAGGAAAAAGGCATGTCCGCTTCGCCCAGGTTCATCAGGGACGCCGTCATCATCAGCGTCCCGCCAGCAACCGCGAACCGCATGTCCAGCCGGAAATCAAACGGATAGACCGCCCGCGTAGCCGCATCCGCCTCCAACCGGAACGTCACCGATTCAGGCAGATGCTCCACCTGCGCAAAGGCCATGCGCCGCGCAAAGCCGTGCTGCGGCATCGCATATTCGCGCCCGTCCACCCGGTACACATCCCCCCGCGACCGCCCCACAAAGGGAAAGAGCAAAGGCGCATGCCCGGTCCACCAGCGCGGATCGGCATCGGTCATCAGCTCGCGCCCTTGCGCGTCGGTAAGCGACCACAGCTCTGCGCCTAGAGGGTTGATGGCGGCGGTGAGCGTGCCGGATGCGATTGTCACCAACTCGTCCACAGCATACCCCCTGTCAAGAAACCCATCGATCATCGCCATCCTGAAACAAGTCCAGAATGACGATGGAGAAAGACTTAGCCCCGCAAAGTCCCCCCCAGCTTCTCCGCCGCCTTCACCACCGCAGCGCTGATCGCATCAAGTTCTTCCTGCGAAAAGCTTTTTTCCCCCGGCTGCAACGTCACCTCGACGGCCATGCTCTTGCGCCCTTCATCCACGCCCGGCCCGACGAAAACATCGAACAGCCGCACGTCGGTGATCGCCTTCTTGTCCGCGCCCCTGACCGCGCGGACCAGCGCATCGGCCTCCACCGCCTCATCGACGATAAAGGCGAAATCGCGCTTCACCGCCTGCAATGGGGGCGGCGCATAGGGCGCACGCATGAAGCCGCTTGCCCGCTTGGCCGGTATGGCATCCAGGAAGATCTCGCCCGCGACTGCTATGCCGGTCAGGCCAAATTGCTTAGCCAGCGAAGGATGCAGTAGGCCGAATTCGGCCAGCATCGTCTTCGGGCCCAGCCTCAGCGTCCCTGACTGGCCCGGATGATAGGCCGCCGATGCCTCGCCGTGATTCTGCAAATTACCGACTGGCGCGCCCGCCGCCGCCAGCAGGGCGATCACTTCCCCCTTGGCATCGAAAGCGGAAAAGGGCTGCGCCTTGCCCGTCTGCCAGCCGCGCGCGACCTTTTCGCCCGCCAGCACGAAGCCGATCGTGGCCCGTTCCTTGTCCGCGAAATAACGCCGCCCCACTTCGAACAGCCGCACCGAAGCCGCGCCGCGATCCATGTTGCGCCGCGTCGCCGACAACAGGCCAGGCAGCAGCGAAGGCCGCATGACCTTCAAATCCTCCGAAATCGGATTGGCCAGCGTCCATGCGGCGCCGCCGACCGAAGCCGCTTCCTTCTCCGAAATGAACGACCAGTTGATCGCTTCGGCAAGCCCGCGCGCTGCCGCCGTCCGGCGTACCCGCCGCTCGACCAGTTGCTCCGCCGTCGCCGTCGGCCGGGCCACGCCGGGGGCCCGGGGCAGGGGCGTGGAGGGCACCTGATCCAGGCCCACGATCCGCACCACTTCCTCGACCAGATCGGGCCAGCCATCGACGTCACGCCGCCAGCTTGGCACGGTTACGGTCCAGTTGGCGGGAGTCGCGACCGGCAGGCCATCTTCATAGCCGAAGGCCGCGTCATTGCCTTCGACGCCAAAGCCCAGGCTTTCGAGAATATGGCGCTGCTCGCTTCCCGCGACATCCACGCCCGCCAGAGCCAGGCATTGCGCCGGATCATAGGTCACCGTTTTGACCGCGACCGGCGGCTCACCCGCTCGCGTCGCCTCGCTCGGCGTGCCGCCGCACAGCTTCACCACCAGGTCGGTCGCGATCGACAGGCCATCGTCCAGGAAAGCCGGGTCCACGCCCCGCTCGAACCGCCCGCGCGCGTCGGAGGTGAGCCCCAGCTTCTGCCCCGTCACCGCGATCCGCTCCGGCGTGAAATAGGCGCATTCGATCAGCACGTCGGTCGTGCTGTCCTGCGCGCCCGAATGCTCGCCGCCCATGATGCCGCCAATATCGTGCACCGCGACATCATCGGCGATGACCGTCATCGTCTCATCGACCGTATAGGTCTTGCCATTGAGCGCCAGCACCTCTTCGCCCGCCCTGCCCCGGCGCGCCGTCAGCGGGCCTTTCAGCGTGGCCATGTCATAGACATGCAGCGGCCGCCCCAGATCGATCATCAGATAGTTGGTGATGTCGACCAGCGTGCTGATCGGCTTCTGCCCGATCGCCTTCAACCGCTTCGCCATCCATTCGGGCGACTGGCCGTTTGCGACTCCGCGCACCGTCCGCGCGAAGAAGGCGGGGCACCCGTCCGCATCCTCGACCCGCACATCCGGGCCGGGGCCGCTTCCTTCGACGGTGGGAATGACGATGGCGTTCAGCGTCCCCAGCCCCGCCGCCGCCAGATCGCGCGCAATGCCGCGCACACCCATGCAATCCTGCCGGTTGGGCGTGATCGACACGTCGATGACCGGATCGTCCAGCCCGGCCCATTGCGCATAGACCTGCCCAACCGGCGCTTCCGGGCTCAGTTCGATGATGCCGTCATGGTCCTCGCCCAGTTCCAGTTCGCGGGCCGAACACATCATGCCGTTGGATTCGACCCCGCGAATGGCGGCTTTCTTGAGCACCATGCCATTGACCGGCACCACCGCGCCCTCGCGGCCGAACACGCCGACAAGGCCAGCGCGCGCATTGGGCGCGCCGCACACGACCTGAAGCGCGCCCTCACCGGCGTCCACCGTCAGCACCTGCAACTTGTCCGCCTGCGGATGGCGCTTCGCCGTCAGCACCCTGGCGATGCGGAAATCACCCAGCTTCTCCGCCGGATTCTCCACCCCTTCGACCTCAAGGCCGATGTTGGTCAGCGCTTTCAGAATCTCCGGCAGGCCGGCATCGGTGTTGAGATGCGTCTTGAGCCAGCTCAGCGTGAACTTCATGCGCCCACTCCTCCGCTCAGCGTGGGGACATCCAGCGCCGAAAAGCCATAATGTTTCAGCCAGCGCAGATCGCCGTCAAAGAAAGCGCGCAAGTCGTTCATCCCATATTTCAGCATCGCAAGGCGGTCGACGCCCGTACCGAAGGCAAAGCCCTGCCACTCGTCCGGGTCGAGCCCGCACGCCTCGATCACCCGGCGGTTGACCATGCCGCTGCCCAGCACTTCCAGCCAGCCGCCGCCTGGGCTGTCGCCATCGCCCCCGATCACCCGCTGCCCATTAGTCAGCGTATAGCCCACATCGACCTCCACTGACGGCTCGGTGAAGGGGAAGTAGCTCGGCCGCAACCGCAGCACGATGTCGTCCCGCTCGAAGAACGCCTTGAGGAACGTCTCCAGCGTCCATTTGAGGTGCCCAAGGGTGATGCCCCTGTCGATCACCAGCCCCTCGATCTGATGGAACATCGGCGTGTGCGTCGCGTCGCTGTCCGATCGGTAGACCCGCCCCGGCGCGATGATGCGGATCGGCGGCTCTCCATTCATCATCGTGCGGATCTGCACCGGCGAGGTGTGGGTGCGCAGCAGCATCTTTTTCCCGTCTTCACTGCCGGGGAAATAGAAAGTGTCGTGCATCGCCCGCGCCGGATGCGTCTCCGGAATGTTGAGCGCGGTGAAATTATGCCAATCGTCCTCGATCTCCGGCCCGGTCGCGACGGAAAAGCCAAGGTCTGCGAAAATTTCCGCCAGCTCGTCCATCACCTGGCTCACTGGATGCACCGACCCCTGCGGACCGATGTCGGCAGGCAGGGTCATGTCGATCTTTTCGGATGCCAGCCTGGCGTCGAGCGCGGCCTGCTCCAGCGCCACTTTCCTTTCCGCCAGCGCGGCCGTGACGCTTTCCCGCAGGTCCTGGATCGGCGGACCCTTTTCAAGCCGCTCCTCCGGGCTCATCGGCCCCAGCGTCTTGAGCAGGCCGGTCACGACGCCATTCTTGCCCATCGCGCCGACGCGCAAGGCTTCCAGCGCGTCCAGCGTGTCGGCGGCGGCGATATCGGCGATCAGGCCGGCTTTCAGATTGGCAATTTCACTCATATGCTTCGTCGGTCCCGGACGGCGGAAAGTCTGGCTGCGCCTTAGCGGGGCGCGCAGCCCAAGGAAAGGGTCAGGCCCGCGCCCCCAGCAGCGCGCCGCCAAAGCCTATGAACAGCAGGCCGGTCGCGCGGTTGAACAGCCGCTGCCGGTTGGCCGGTTCCAGCCAGCGCCTGAGCTTCATGCCGCCCAGCGCATAGGCGCCGTACCAGAAGCTCTCGATCGCCACGAAACTGGCGATCAGTATGGCAAGCTGCATGCCGAAGGGACGGGCGGTATCGATGAATTGCGGGAACAGCGCGGCGGCGAAGATGATGAGCTTGGGGTTGGAAAGCCCCGTCAGCAGCGCGGTGCCGTACAGCGCGCGCGCTGGCACCGGGCGCGGGCTGATCCCTTCCTCTCCGGTAGTAACCTGTGCCCGCCAGGCTTTCACGCCCAGCCAGATGAGGTAAGCGACGCCCGCATAGCGCAGCACATCGAACAGCAGCGGCGAAGTTTTCAGCAACGCTCCAAGGCCCAGAGCCGACGCCGTCAGGCACAGCAGCACCGCGCTCATCAACCCCGCCATGGCCGCAAGCGCCCTGCGCGGCCCATGGGCGATGCTCTGGCTCATCACATGCAGCATATTGGGCCCCGGCGTGGCCGAGATCAGGAAAACCGCCGTGACGTATAGCCACCAGAGATGGAGTGACATGGGTGTGTCCTGGTAAATGGCAGCCACCAACTACGTTCGCTTCGAGGGAGGTCGAGAAGCGGCTGGTGCATCCGGCACGTTCTCGACTGCGCTCGAAACGAAAGGTGATGGAAAACAAAAAGGGCGCCGGAAGCATCTGCCCCGGCGCCCCTTTGGACGATCTTGCGATCGATCCGGCTCAGGCCGCGGGCAGCGCAGCCTTTGCCTGGGCGATGATGGCGCTAAACGCCTCGCCTTCGTGCATCGCAATGTCGGCCAGGACCTTGCGGTCCAATTCCACGCCAGCCAGCTTCAGGCCGTGCATGAACTGCGAATAGGTCAGGCCCTCGGCGCGGACGCCAGCGTTGATGCGCTGGATCCACAGGCCACGGAAGGTCCGCTTCTTGACCTTGCGGTCGCGATAAGCGTACTGGCCAGCCTTTTCGACCGCCTGGCGGGCGATACGGATCGTATTCTTGCGACGGCCATAATAGCCCTTCGCCTGATCTAGAATCCTCTTATGCTTCGCCTTGGTGGTCGTACCACGTTTTACGCGTGCCATGTGCCTCTACTCCTTACTTCAGGCCGTAGGGCGCCCAGAGGCGCACGTGAGCGACGTCGGCGTCGGACATGACCGAAGTGCCGCGATTCTGGCGGATATACTTCGCATTGTGGCTGATCAGGCGGTGACGCTTGCCAGCGACGCCGTGCTTGACCTTGCCGGAAGCGGTGAACTTGAAGCGCTTCTTCACACCGCTCTTGGTCTTGAGCTTGGGCATTTTCGTCTCCTTTTACAGCGCGACGATTACGGACAGCCACGGCAGCCCTCGTTAGCCGGGCGGTCCTTCCAAATATCGCGAAGGGGCGCGCATAGTCGCCCAGCCGCCGGAAAGCAAGGTGATTCGGGAGCCAAAGGGCATGACCGGCGTTGTTCGCGGCATGGCCGATGCCGATCCCCTTCGTCCGGCTCCCCCGGCGAGCGAAGTTCCTTCGCGCGCAGGCGGCGTGCATCATTACTGGTCGCAGACGCGCGAACGCTGGCGCAAGCTGCCGCTGCCAGTGCGCATATTGCTGTGGATCGCGGGCGTCCTGTTCGCCCTCTGGCTGATCCTCTTCATCACCAAGGGCCGCTTCCTCAAGCATCCGTTCGAACGCTTCCTCAGCAGCAGGCTGGAGCGGCCGGTCGAAGTGGATGGCGATTTCCAGCTCTATTTCGCACCCATCACCATCAAGTTCCTGGCCGAAGGGATGCGCGTCGCCAACACGCCCTGGGCCAGCCGGCCGGAATTCTTCCGCGCTGACCTTATCGACATGCGCATCGCGCCGCTCAGCCTTATCTTCGGCGACAAATATCGCATCCGCTGGCTGGAGCTGCGCAACGCCGCGACCGATCTGGAATGGTCGCCCGACGGAAAAAGCAATAGCTGGACCTTCGGCGATCCGAACAAGAAGGGCGAGCCGCTCAATCTTCCGCTGATCCAGCGGGCGATGCTGGCGGGCACCACGCTGCGCTATCGCGATCCCCGCATGCAGTTGAGCGCGGACATCCGGTTCGACACGGTGAAGGCGCAGGACACGCGCTTCGCCAACGACATTCGCTTCCAGGGCGACGGATCGATGCGGTCGCGGCCCTTCACCCTGCGCGGCGGCCTGCTGTCGCCCGACGAAATGGTGACCGGCGGCAAGAACAGCCTGGTGCTCCATGCCCGATCGGGCGCGACTAATCTTGAAGTTAGCGGCACGCTGCCCGGCGCCACCCAGATCGAGGGCGCGGACCTGCGGCTCACCGCCTATGGACCCAATCTGGCGCTGCTGTTCGACTTTCTGGGCGTCGCCATTCCCGAAACACGCGCCTATCGCTTCACATCGGCGCTGACGAAGCAGGATGAGGAATGGCGCTTCACGCACCTCAAGGGCCGTTTTGGTGACAGCGACCTGGCCGGGCGCATGACCGTGTCCCTGCCCGGCAATCGATTGCTGCTGCGGGCGAACCTCACCACACAGACGCTCGACATCATCGATGTGGGGCCCTTCATCGGCTATGATCCGCAAAGGCTAGAAGCGCAGGGCAAGGCAGGCGCGATCCAGACGGTGGGCGGCGCGCCACGCGTGCTGCCGGACGCGCCGCTCCGGGTCGAGGCGCTGCGCAATTTCGATGCGGATGTGCGCTATGACGTCCGGCGCATCCGCGCGCCCAACGTCCCCATTTCCAATGTCAGCCTCACTTTGGCGCTGCAACGCAGCCTGCTCACCCTGTCGCCGCTGACCTTCGATATGTCGGGCGGGCATGTCAGTTCCGACATAGAGATCAACGCGCGGGGGACGCCCGTGCGCACCAGCTATGACATACGCCTGTCGCCCACCCCGATGGGGAAGCTGCTCGGCCGCTGGGGCGTGGAGGAATCGGGCACGACCGGAACCATCAAGGCGCGGGTGCAGATGACGGGGCTGGGCGACACCGTCCATGAATCGCTTGGCACCTCCAACGGCCGCATCGCCGTGATCCTGCCTGCCGGGACCATGTGGGCACGCAACGTCCAGCTATCGGAACTGGATATCGGCACCTTCATCACCAAGATGTTCGAAAAGAAGCTGAAGGAGCCGGTCCAGATCAATTGCGGCCTCATCGCCTTCACCGTGCGCAACGGCATCGCCGCGGCCGACCCGATCATCATCGACACGAAGAAGAATGTGATGCTCGGCCGGGGCGGCTTTTCCTTCCGCAACGAAAGCCTCGACCTTGCCTTCCGCGCCGACGGCAAGAAGTTCAGCCTCTTTTCCGGCCAGTCCCCTGTCGGCATCAACGGCTATTTCGCCAAGCCCGGCATCGACGTCATCAGCCCCGAACTGATGGCGCGCGGTGGAGCGGCCGCTGCCCTTGGCATCGCCGCGACGCCGCTTGCATCGGTGCTGGCCTTTGTCGATGTGGGCGACGCCAAGAGCGCGGCGTGCGGGCCGGTGCTGGCCGGAGCGACGGCGGCGGCCCAGCGGACCAAGGGCGGCGAGCCCCGCGACGATGTGGGCCGCGGCACCACCGCCAAGGATGAAGAGGGCAAGGGCAGCGGCAAGGAACGCAAGGAGCAGAAGAAGAAGTTTCTGGGAATTTTCTAGGGCGGGCGATTATCCAGACTTTCTCAATGCTGGTGATGCCCCTCCGCCAGCGCTTCGAGCACGTCATCCAGCCGGGCCGGATCGCCGATCGCGATGACGCGGCCGTCGCTTTCCATCGTGACCGGATCGCCTGCCCAGTCGCACATCCGCCCGCCAGCACCTTCCACCACCGGCACCAGCGCGGCGATGTCGTGCAGTTTCAGCCCCGCTTCGACGACGATGTCGACATGGCCCGACGCCACCAGCCCGTAATTATAGCAGTCGCCGCCCCACACCGTGTCGCGGCACTGGCCCGCGAGCCGGGAAAAATGCTCCCCCGTGCAGCCGGGGAAATATTGGGGGCCGGTGCTGGCGACGATCGCGTCTTCCAGTGACCGGCAGGCGCGGGTCCTGACCGGCTGCCCGTTGAAGGTCGCCGCCTGGCCCGCCATTCCGGCCCAGCGCTCCCTGGCGATCGGCTGGTCGATGATGCCGATGGTCGGCCAGCCCGCCTGCGTCAACGCGATCAGCGTGCCAAAGATGGGCCGCCCGGCGATGAAGCTGCGCGTGCCATCGATCGGATCGAGTATCCACACCCGCTCCGCATCGTCCCGCGTCGCGCCATATTCCTCGCCGATGATGCCGTCATGCGGCCGCTCCTTTTCCAATATCGCGCGAATCGCGGCTTCGGCTGCCTTGTCCGCTTCCGTCACCGGCGACTGGTCGGTCTTGAATTCCATGTCATAGCGCGCGCGGAAGAAGGGGCGGATCGCCGTTGCAGCGGCGTCGGCAAGGCGGTTGGCGAGGGCCAGGTCATCGCGGGTGGTCATGGCTCTTGGCCCTAGCGGCAAAGCGCCGCGCGCGCTAGGCTGTGGCCCGCGACGATGAAGGAGAGAAGCATGCCCGGCTCACCCATCATCCCCGGCCTGCGCTATGCCGATGCGCCCGCCGCCATTGCCTTTCTGTGCGCCGCCTTCGGCTTTGAAGTGCGCGCTTCCTACGAAGATGAGCATGATCCGGCCATTATCCACCATGCCGAACTGGTGCTGGGCGAAGGCATGATCATGCTGGGCAGCGCGCGGGATGGAGAGGCCGAGTCCCTCTATAACTGGACGACAGCGCGCAACCTGGGCGGCGTCACCAGCTGCATCTATGTCGTCGTGCCCGATGCCGACGCCCATTGCCTCCACGCCCGCAATGAAGGCGCGGTGATCGTGTCGGAACCGCATGACAATGCGGGCTATCCGGGGCGCGGCTATGAAGCGCTCGACCCCGAAGGCAATCTCTGGAGCTTTGGCAGCTACGATCCCTGGGCCGGACAGGCTTAAGCCTTCGGCAACGCCCCTTCGCTAGACATGGGCGGCGAAGAGGGAGTTTTCACGTGGCGCTGATCGGCTGGACATTCGCGTTTGCCGCGCTGCTGGGCGCGCTGGCGCTGCGGCAGGACATGCCGGTGGGCGGATCGGCCAGCCTGTCGAACATCCTCCTCCTGCTGGCGCTGCTGGCCTGCCCGATGGTCTGGCAGGATAAGCCCTTGGGCATTTCGCGCAAGCAGCGGATCGTCAGCGGACTGATCCTGTGCTTCTGCTTGCCGCTGATCCTGCTGCCCTCCGCTTAGGCCGGTATCAACTCACTCCAGCATCCACCCACCGCAAAGTCGCGCGGCGCAACTTCCTGATCAGTCGAACAGGCTGGAAACCGAAAGAGTTCGGCCGGACGATCCCCCGGATCGTCCGCCAGCCTGCTCTCCCTTCAGTCGAACAGGCTGGAAACCGAACTCTCATCCGCGATGCGCTTGATCGCTTCGCCCAGCAGGGGCGCGATCGGCAGGTGGCGGATGCTCTTGGCGGTGCACACGGCATCAGTCCCCTGAATCGAATCGGTGATCACCAGTTCCTTGAGTTCCGACGCTTCGACGCGCGCCACCGCGCCGCCCGACAGCACGCCATGGCTGACATAGGCGACCACATCCTCGGCGCCCGCTGCCTTCAATGCGCCAGCCGCGTTGCACAGCGTCCCCGCCGAATCCACGATGTCGTCGATCAGCACGCAGAAACGGCCCTTCACGTCGCCGATGATGTTCATCACTTCCGATTCGCCCGCCCGCTCGCGCCGCTTGTCGACGATGGCGAGGGGGGCGTTGTCCAGCCGCTTGGCAAGGGCGCGGGCGCGCACCACGCCGCCGACATCGGGCGACACGACCATCAGGTTGCGGTCGCCGAAGCGCGCCTGTATATCGGCCGACATCACCGGCGCGCCGAACAGATTGTCGGTCGGGATATCGAAAAAGCCCTGGATCTGCCCGGCATGCAGATCGACCGACAGGACGCGGTTCGCGCCCGCCGTGGTGATGAGGTTCGCGACGAGCTTGGCGGAAATCGGGGTGCGGGGGCCGGGCTTCCGGTCCTGCCGGGCATAGCCGAAATAGGGGACGACCGCCGTGATTCGCTTGGCCGACGCGCGCTTGAGCGCATCGATCATGATCAGCAATTCCATCAGATTGTCGTTGGTGGGATAGCTGGTCGACTGGATCACGAACACGTCTTCGCCGCGCACATTTTCGTGGATTTCCACGAAAACTTCCTCGTCGGCGAAGCGGCGGACGCTCGCGTCGGTCAGGGGGATCTCGATATAGTCGGCAATGGCGGCCGCGAGCGGCTTGTTGGAATTGCCGGTCATGAGTTTCATGGCCTTGACCCCCGTGACGAATTGATGACGCTGCTTGAAACGCGGCCCCTTTAGCGGTGGTTGCGGCGGCTGGAAAGGCGCTTTTGCGCCTTGGGGCAAAATGCACTAGGGCGCTCGCCCATGACCGACAAACTTGTGATCGCCCTGGCCCAGACCACGCAGTCCGTGGGCGATCTTGCCGCCAATGCCGATGCGATGCTGCAATGGCGCGAACGGGCGGCGGGCGCCGACCTCATCATTTTCCCCGAATTGCAGTTGATCGGCTATCCCCCTGAGGATCTGGTGCTCAAGCCCGCTCTGGTCGACAGGGCCAATCGGGAGCTTGACCGGCTGGCGCAGGCGACGGCCGATGGCGGCCCCGCCATGCTGGTGGGCACGGTCGTCGCGTCGCAGGGCGTGCTGTTCAACGTCGTCGCTCTGCTGGAAAATGGCGCGGTCACGGCGATCCGGCAGAAGCGCGAGCTGCCCAATTATGGGACGTTCGATGAAAAGCGGCTGTTCGCGCCCGGTCCGCTGCCCGCGCCGATCGACTTTCGCGGCGTGAAGATCGGCGTGCCCATCTGCGAGGATATCTGGTTTCCCTTCGTCACCGCCCATCTGCGGGCCGAAGGGGCGGAATTGCTGATCAGTCCCAATGGCAGCCCGTTCGAAGTGGACAAGGACGACCGCCGTATCAACGCCGTCGCGGGCACGCGCGTGCGGGAAACCGGCCTGCCGCTGATCTACGTCAACCGCGTCGGTGGCCAGGACGAACTGGCCTTCGACGGCGCGTCCTTCGTCATGGGCGCGGACCTTTCCATTGCGCACCAGCTTCCCGATTGGGAAGAGGCGCTGGTGCTGACGGAATGGGAGAAATGGGACGGCCAGTGGCTGTGCCTTCCGGGCGAGCGCCACAGTCTGGATGAGCGGCCCGCCGACATCTACAACGCCATGGTCATCGCCTTGCGCGACTATGTCGACCGCAATCGCTTCCCCGGCGTGGTGCTGGGCCTCTCTGGCGGCATCGATTCGGCGCTGTCCGCCGCCGTCGCGGTCGATGCGCTGGGGCCGGACCGGGTGTGGTGCGTGATGATGCCGTCGCGCTTTACCAGCCAGGACAGTCTGGACGACGCCGTCGAATGCGCCCGGCTGCTGGGCGTCCGCTATGACGTCATCCCGATCGAACCAGGCGTGGACGCGTTCGACGCCATGCTGGGGGACGTCTTCGCCGGACGGCAGCGCGACCTGACCGAGGAGAATATCCAGTCGCGCATTCGCGGCGTGCTGCTGATGGGCCTCTCCAACAAGTTCGGCCATATGCTGCTGACCACCGGCAACAAGAGCGAGATGTCGGTCGGCTATGCCACCATCTATGGCGACATGGCGGGCGGCTATTCGGTGCTCAAGGACGCCTACAAGACCACCGTGTTCGACCTCAGCCGCTGGCGCAACGCGCACATGCCCTCGCTGGGCAAGGGACCCGCTGGTCCGGTGATGCCAGACCGGGTGATCACCAAGCCCCCCAGCGCCGAACTGCGCGAAGATCAGAAGGATGAGGACAGCCTGCCGCCCTATGAGCTGCTCGACCCCATCCTCTACGGCCTGGTGGAGGAGGAACTGTCCGTCGAGCAACTCGTGGCCCGCGGCTTCGAGCGTGACATGGTCGCGCGCATCGAACGGCTGCTCTACGTCGCGGAATATAAGCGCCGCCAGTCGCCCCCTGGAGTGAAGCTCGGCAGCCGCAATTTCGGGCGCGACCGCCGATATCCGATCACCAACGCCTTCCGGACGCTGTAAGCCCATGACCGTCACCACCCGTTTCGCCCCTTCGCCGACCGGGCACCTCCATGTCGGCAACATCCGCGCCGCGCTCCACAACTGGCTGTGGGCCAGGAAAAGCGGCGGCCGCTTCCTCCTGCGGCTGGACGACACGGATCAGGAGCGCTCGCGCCCCGAATATGCCGATGCGATCCGCGCCGACCTGCGCTGGCTGGGGCTGGACTGGGATGGGGAGGAGCGCCAGTCGGACCGCTTCGCCCTTTACGAGGAGCGCTTCGAAGCGCTGAAGGCATCGGGTCACGTCTACCCCGCCTATGAAACCAGCCAGGAACTGGAACTGCGCCGCAAGATACTGCTGGGGCGCGGCCTTCCCCCCGTTTATGATCGTGCCGCGCTGGCGCTGACCGCTGACCAGATCGCCGCCTATGAGGCAGAGGGACGCCGGCCGCACTGGCGCTTCCGGCTTGATCATGACCAGCCGATCGTCTGGACCGACCTTATTCGCGGCGAGCAGCGCTTCGATCCCCGGCTGCTGTCCGATCCCGTTATCCGCCGCGCGGATGGCAGCTGGCTCTACATGCTGCCCTCGGTGATCGACGATAGCGGCATGGGCGTCACCCATGTGCTGCGCGGAGAGGATCATGTCACCAACACGGCGGCGCAGATCCAGATGTTCGCCGCGCTGGGCGCGCCCCTGCCGCATTTCGCGCATGAGGCCCTGCTGACCGGAAGCGAGGGCAAGCTGTCCAAGCGGCTGGGATCGCTGGGCGTCGCGCATTTCCGCGAGATCGGCCTTGAGCCCATGGCGGTCGTGTCGATGCTGGCGCGGCTGGGCAGCAGCATGGCGATCGAGCCCTTCACCGGTCCCCAGCCGCTTATCGACAGCTTCGATTTCGCCCATTTCGGCCGCGCCCCCGCGCGCTTCGATGAGGGCGAGCTTGCCCATCTCAACCAGAAGATCGTCCACATGCTGCCTTATGCTGCGGTGGCGGACAGGCTCCCCGCCGCGATGGACGCCGCCGTATGGGACGCGATCCGCCCCAATCTGGAAAGGGTGGATCAGGCGGGCGACTGGTGGCGCATCGTCACCGGACCCGTCGAGGCGCCCGCGCCCGCGCCGGAGGATGGCGATTTTCTACACCTCGCCTCCACCATCCTTGCGGAGCTGAGTTTCGACGCGGACATCTGGCGCAGGCTGACGGATCGATTGAAGGCGGAGACTGGCCGCAAGGGCAAGGCGCTGTTCCTGCCATTGCGGCGGGCGCTCACGGGTCTCGATCACGGCCCGGACATGGGTCAGCTATTGCCGCTGATCGGCCGGGGAGAAGCGGTGCGGCGGCTCAGCCGCGCATAGTTTCCAGCGCGCGGCCCACCGCCAATATGCCTTCGGGGGCGACGGCAAAGCCCATATGGGTGCAGTCCACCTCGATCGCATGATCCCGCTCGCCTGCCCGGCCCCTGGCGCATTCGGGCAGGATCACCCCGTCGCGGCGCGACCAGAGCGCGACCGTGGGCACCTCCGGCTTTTCTTCCCTGCGGCAGGTGAAGGGAGGCCGGTCGACCGGAAAGCCCGACACCAGCTGATAGATCCGCCAGGCGTGATTGGCGCGCGGGTCGCCGGAAAAGGGCGTGCCCATGGTGACGACGCCGCCCACCTTGCCGCGCGCGAACTTGGCATATTCCCGCGCGAACAGGCCGCCCAGGCTCCACCCGATCAGCGTCACCGGTTCGCCATTGCTGCGCCGTATCTGGTCCACGCGGCGGTCGATCTGGTGCAGGCTGTCGACGCGCGGCCCGAAATTGCGGCCCATGCCCCAGCTATGCGCTTCGAATCCGGCTGCCTCCAATATGGCGCGCAGCGGCTCCATCCTGTGCTCCGACGCCAGCAGGCCGGGCAGCAGCAATAATTGCCGCCCGTCACCCTTTATCGTGGCGGCGAGTGACGCGGCCTGCGCCTTGGTGCGCGCCAGGTCGAACGGCATGGACGCATTGCCCAGCAGATGCTGGAGCGGCGGCCGCTCCGCCGCAGGAGGCCCGCCAGCGAAACGCCCTTTCCAGAAACTTGCAATGGCGTCGGCATAAGGCGGCACGAGACGATAATCCTCCAGCACGATGGCGAAAGATGACGTTCTCATGACAAATGCACCGCGCGTCCAGAGGTTTCACCCCTTTGGCAAACGGTTCGCCGATTATGACAACGGTCAGGGCGCGAGCGGGGATGTCTGCGCGACCGGCTCTCCATCAACGGCCCGCAACTGGCGCGGTTCCAATATTGCCGCCGTTTCGATCAGGTCGAGCGCGCGGCGGGCCTCCAGATAGCGGCGGGCGAGCTGCATCCAGCGGTCGGCGGCGGCGCGGCCGGGCAGTTGCTCCACTTCGGCCAGGGCCGGGGCGACGCGGCCCGCATCCATGAAGCGGATGGCCCGGTCTATCGCGGCCTGCGGGCGGGGGGAAGGCGTGGACGCGCGCCGGATGGTGATCAACTCGCGCGCCTCATGCTCCAATGCTTCCCACCAGCTCGTATTCGGACCGGGCGTCGTCAGCCGGTCGGCAATGCCCGCAAGGCCGCCGCGCAGGTCGCCCAGCGTCACTGGCTCGCGCGCGGCATTGATGATGGTGGCGACGGCGCGCGGCTGTGCCTGGCCGAAGCGAAGCCGCAACTGCCCTTCTATATAGCCAAGCGGCGTCCCGCTATCCAGCGCGCGCCGGGCGGCGAAGGCGACCAGCAGCCCCTCCGCGCGCGCGGCGTTGCTGGACGCGGCCTGCGCCTCCACCGTGATGCGATTGAGCCGCTGTTCCAGTTGCACCACGCGCCCGTCCAGCATCTGCGCCGCGTCGTTCGACAGGGGGCGCATGGGCGCGCCCGGCGCAGCCATGCCGCGCAGATAAGGGTCCGGCGCAACGGCCGTCTGCCGCGCGCCGCTGCCCCAGCGGCCCTGAAAATAGGGCAGGGCAAACAGGGTGATCACGATACCGGCGATGAAGGCCAGCAGCGCCAGGGCCAGCACCAGCCACGGCCCGCGCCGTTTGGCGGGGGGCGGCGGCGGAATCGTGGCGTTCGCCCCAGCGCCCTCGTCGCTCATCGAAAGACTATCTTCCATCGGGCGGGATCATTCGCACAATTGGGCGGCCAGGGCCAGCATCCTCTCATCATCCGGGAAATCGGGGGCCTGCGCGCTCGCCCAGCCATTCCCGCACATGGCGATCGCGGCGGGGCTGATGGCGACGATGTGCAACTGCGCGCGCTCATGCGGGGGGACGAGCATCGCGGCCTTCTCCCCCGCGCGCGGCGAATGGATCAGCAGCACCGCGCCGGGTTGCAGCAACCCCGTCAGTTCGGTCCCCGCGCGGCTGACCATCTCATAGATGACCGTCCGCTGGATGGAGAGCGGGCCTTGCGCGATCGAAGCCACGGTGCGCCCGCCCAGATGCAGCACCCGGCGGTGTCCGTCCGCCGCGATGCGGGCCGCGATGGCGTTGCCGTCCTGATCGCCCGGAACCACCTCTTCAAATCCCTGCGCCTGCAACGCCCGCGCCGTCGCCCCGCCCACCGCATAGGCGGGTAAGGCGCGATAGGCGGCCAGTTGCGGCCCTGCCAGCCGCGCCCCCTGCGCGCTGGTCAGCAGCAGCGCGTCGAACTGTTCCGGCGGCGGCGGCGTCCACGGCACGGGCCTGGCTTCGAACAGCGGGCACAGGCGATAGTCCAGCCCCAGCCGCGCCGCCCGCGCGGCGGTCTCCCCCGCGCCGGGTTCAGGCCGCAGGATGATGACCCGCGTCACGCTTCGAACAGGGCGCGAAGCTCCGGGCTGGCGCGCTCCAGCAGCGATCGCCCAAGATCTTCCGCATCCGCCGATGCGCCGCGCGCGATCACGCGCTCCTCGCGCACCACCTCGCGGCCATCGGGGCTCAATATCTCGGCACGCAGGGCGATGGCTCCGCTGTCCAGTTGCGCGAGCGCCGCGATCGGGGAGTGGCAGGTGCCGCCCAGGCCTTTCAGCACCGCACGTTCGGCCATGACGCAATCATAGGTATCCGCGGCGCTGATCGCGGCCAGCAGCGCCAGCATCTCCCCATTATCGCCCAACGTCTCGATGCCGACAGCGCCCTGGGATGGCGCGGGCAGCATGACGTCAAGGGGAATGGCCGTGCCCACATCATGCTGCCCCAGCCGGTCCAGCCCCGCCGCCGCCAGCAAGGTCGCATGCGCTTCCCCCGCCGCCAGCTTGGCAAGGCGGGTGGCGACATTGCCCCGGAACAGAATTACCTTCGCATCCGGCCGCAGGCGCTTCACCTGCGCCGCGCGGCGCGGCGAACTGCTGCCCACCACCGGCCGCTCCGGCAGCGCGGCAAAGCTGTCCACGCCCACCAGCCGGTCGCGCACGTCGGCGCGGGGCAGCATGGCAGCGATGCGGATGGCATCGGGGCGCAGCGTCTCCACATCCTTCATCGAATGGACGGCGAAGTCGATCTCCCCCGCCAGCAGTGCGCGGTCCAGCTCCTTGGTCCACAGCGCCTTGCCGCCGATTTCGGCGAGTGCGCGGTCCTGAATGCGGTCGCCGCTCGTCTGCACCACCACCGTTTCGATCATGGCGCTTTCCCAGCCATGCCGGGCGCACAGCGCCTCCGCCGTCATCCTGGCCTGCGCCAGCGCGAGCGGGGAGCCTCTGGTGCCGAGGCGAAGGGGGCGGCCGGGAAGGGATGAAGGCAGCGTCATATCCCGCTTGCTCTAATGACCGCGGGCATTAGATGGAAGCAGCAATGACGATCATCCTGGGCCTGGAATCAAGCTGCGACGAAACTGCGGCAGCGCTGGTTACGGCAGACGGCAGGATATTGGCCCATCGCCTCGCCACGCAGGAAGATGCGCATCGCCCCTATGGCGGCGTCGTGCCGGAAATCGCCGCCCGCGCCCATGTGGAAGCGTTAAGCCCGCTGGTGGAGGCGGTGCTGGCCGATGCGGACATGGCCCTGGGTCAGGTGGACGTGATCGCGGCGACGGCGGGACCGGGCTTGATCGGCGGCGTCATGGTGGGGCTTGTGACTGGCAAGGCGCTTGCCCATGCGGCGGGCAAGCCGCTGGTCGCTGTCAACCATCTGGAAGGGCATGCCCTTTCCCCACGGCTTGCCGATCCCGCGCTGCAATTTCCCTATCTGCTCCTCTTGGTGTCGGGCGGCCATTGCCAGCTGCTTCTCGTGCGCGGCCCCGGCGACTATGCCCGGCTCGCCACCACCATCGACGATGCGTCGGGCGAGGCGTTCGACAAGACCGCGAAGCTGCTCGGCCTTGGCTATCCCGGCGGCCCGGCGGTGGAAAAGGCCGCTGCCGGGGGCGATCCCAGGGCGGTGCCGCTGCCGCGCCCGCTGGTGGGCACGGCCGAACCGCATTTTTCCTTCGCGGGGCTTAAGAGCGCCGTGATGCGCGCGGCGCAATCGGACCGCTATTCGACCGAAGATATCGCCGCCAGCTTCCAGCAGGCGGTGATCGATTGCCTGGTCGACCGCACCGGACGGCAGCTTGCAAGCCATGGGCACATCACCGCGCTGGTCGTCGCTGGCGGGGTCGCCGCGAACCAGTCGATCCGCGCGGCGCTCGAATCGCTTGCCAGTCAGCATGGCCTGCCCTTCGTCGCGCCGCCGCTCTGGCTGTGCACCGACAATGCGGCGATGATCGCCTGGGCCGGTGCGGAACGCTATGCTGCGGGTCTGGTCGATGATCTGACGGTTCCGGCCCGGCCGCGCTGGCCGCTGGACCCGGCGGCGGAAAAGGCGCGTGGGGCGGGGGTGAAGGCATGAAGGCAGGAGTCATCGGCGCGGGGGCATGGGGCACCGCCCTTGCGCAGACATTGTCCGCGGATGGGCAGGATGTCCGGCTCTGGGCGCTCGAACCCGAAGTGGTGGAGGCGATCAATCGCGACCGGGTCAATCCGCTCTATCTTCCCGGCGTGACGCTCAATCCTTCTGTGCGCGCCAGCGGTGACATGGCGGACATGGCTGATCGCGACATGCTGCTGATCGTCAGCCCGGCCCAGCATCTGCGCGGCGTCGCGGGCAGCGCTCCGGCGGGCGTGCCGCTGATCCTCTGTTCCAAGGGGATAGAGGCGGGCACGGGCCTCTTGATGTCGGAAGTGGCGCAGCAGGCGCAGGGCGCGTCACCCATCGCCGTCCTGTCCGGCCCGACCTTCGCGCATGAAGTCGCAAAGGGCCTGCCGACCGCGATCACGCTCGCCTGCGCCGACGCCGATCTTGCCGCGCGCATCGCCGCCCGGATCGCCCGGCCCGCCTTCCGCCCTTACATCTCCGACGATGTTGTGGGGGCGGAGATTGGCGGCGCGGTCAAGAATGTGCTTGCCATCGCCTGCGGCGTGGCGGACGGGGCGGGCCTCGGCCTCAACGCCCGCGCCTCGCTCATCAGCCGGGGCTTTGCCGAAATGACGCGCTTCGGCCTTGCCCGTGGGGCGCGCGCCGAAACGCTGGCGGGCCTGTCAGGTCTGGGCGATCTCGTGCTGACATGCTCCTCCACCAACTCGCGCAACTTTTCGCTGGGCAAGGGGCTGGGCGAGGGACGTCCGGCCGCCGAATTGCTGGCGAACCGGCGGACGGTGGCGGAAGGCGCGTTCACCGCGCCCGTGCTGCGCGAAGCGGCGCGGTCCGCCGGGGTCGACATGCCCGTGGTGGAGGCCGTATGCGCCCTGCTGGAGGATGCATCGCCACTCGCCCAGGTCATCGACGCGCTGCTCACGCGTCCGTTGCGGCCTGAATAATCTCGTCGCCCCACTATCATTTATCGTTTACCATTCCGGCCACAGACATGAAGCGACGAGGGGATTCCTGTTCTTTGCCGGTCACGGACCCGCCTTCTCCGCAAGAGGATGATATTGCGGCTCTTGCCAGGGGCGGCCGGACGAACCTTCTGGGTTTCCTGCTGCGCCTTGCCGCGCGCCTGCCGTTCCTGTTCATCGCCGGGCGGTGGTATGGCGCTGAATCGCTGGGCCGTTTCGCTTATGCGGTGCTCGTCGTCGAGTTCGCGGCGCAGCTTGCGACGCTGGGGCTGAAGCGCGGGCTGGCGGGCGCGCTGGCGCAGACGGAGCGGCCGCACAGCCATGTCGTCACCGACGCGATGGTGGTGACGCTGGCCGCGTCGCTGCTGGCCGCCGGGCTGCTGGTCGCCTTTCCCCACGCCATGTTCCCCAATAGCGGGGTCAACGGGCTCGACCGGCTGCTGGCGCTGATCGTAATCGCGGTCGCCGGGTCGGACGTGGCGCTGGCGGCCTGCGCCTATCGCTTCGACATCGGCGCGACCGTGCGTGCGCGATCGATCATAGAACCCTGGGCGATCAGCATCGGCGCCTTCGCCTTCGCCTTCTATTCGACGCGTGACGGCCTGATCCTTTCCTATGTGCTGTCGATGGTCGCCGCGCTGGTCGCGTCGATCATTCCGATGACGCGCCATTACGGCATCCCCTATGGCTGGCGTCCCGACCTGGGGCGCTTGTGGAGGCTCGCCCGGCGCAATCTGCCGCTGGCGGCGGCGGACGGCATAGAATGGGGGTCGCGCAGGCTGGACCTAGCGATCCTGGGCCTGTTCGTCAGCCCGGCGGCGGTCGGCATCTATTATGTCGCGCAGCAGGTTGCGTCCCTGCCGCAGAAGCTCAAGACCAGCTTCGACCCGATCCTTGGCCCCGTCATCACCCGCAATCTGGCCGAAGGCAATCTGGCCGCCATCGCCCGGCAGGTGAGCCAGGTCGGCTTCTGGATCATCGCCGCGCAGGCGGGGATCGCGCTGGCGCTGGGTATTCCGGGGGAGGCGGTCATGGGCCTGGTCGGGCCGCACTTCGTCGGCGGCACCGGCGCGCTCGCCTTCCTGTTGCTGGCGGAGGTGGTCGCCGCCACCGCCGTGGTCAGCGAATCGGCGCTGGTCTATATCGCGCGCCACCGCAACCTCATGATCTCGCTGCTGATGATCGCATTGCAGGCCCTGCTCAGCTTTGGCCTTATCCTGCTGGCGCGCGACATCGGCCTGTCGCAGATGATGATCGCCGCCGCCCCCGCGCTGGCGCTGTGCATCGCGCTGGGCGTGGGCGCGATCGTGAAAGCGCGCTTGCTCTCCCGCCTGCTGGGCGCGCGGGTCAATGCGTGGCGCTGGCCCCTGCTCGGCGCGTCGGCGGTGGCCTGCGCGGTGGGAGCCGGGTTCGTCGCGCTGCCGCCCAGCCTGGAATGGGTCGAGCTGGTCTTCGGCGTCGTGACGATCCTTGGCGTCTACGGCCTCGTCATCTGGCGCTGGGGCTTCGGCCCGGACGACCGGGCCCTGTTCCGCCGCCAGAAGGCGAAGCCGGACGCCCCGGCGGCCGCCTAGCCCAGCACGCTGGCGCGGATCGCCAGCAGATCCTGCTCCGGCCGCGCGCCCCAGTGCGAAATCACCTCCGCCGCCGCCGCAGCGCCCAGCTTCAGGCACGTCTCGACATCCAGCCCTTCCAGATGCCCCGCCAGGAAACCGGCGGCGAACAGGTCGCCCGCGCCGGTCGTGTCCACCACCGCTTCGACCGGCGCGGCCAATGTTTCGTAGCGCACGCCGTCAACCAGCGCGATCGCGCCCTTTTCGCTGCGGGTCGACACCAGCACCGGCACGCGCGCGGCGATGGCGGTGACCGCCTTTTCGAAATCGTCGATCTGCGCCAGCGACTGGATTTCCCCCTCGTTGGAAAAGAGGATGTCGATCAGCCCCTTGTCGATCAGGTCGATGAAGTCATCGCGGTGACGGTCTATCACGAAGCTGTCGGACAGGGTGAAGGCGACCTTGCGCCCTGCGCCCCGCGCCGCGTCGATCGCTGCCCGCATCGCCGCGCGCGGCTGTTCGGGGTCCCACAAATAGCCTTCCAGATAGAGGATGGAGGCGGACCGGATCAGGCCCATGTCCAGCGCCGATGCTGGCAGGAACTGCGACGCGCCCAGGAACGTGTTCATCGTCCGCTGCGCATCGGGCGTCACCAGGATCAGGCAGCGCGCGGTCGGCACGTCGCCCTTCACGGCGGGCGTGTCGTAGCGGATGCCGAGCGCGCGCACGTCATGGGCGAACACCGCGCCAAGCTGGTCGTCGCACACCTGCCCGATGAAGCCGCATTTCTTGCCCAGCGCCGCAAGGCCCGCCAGCGTGTTGGCGGCCGATCCGCCGCTCACTTCCTTGCCAGCCGCCATGTCGGCATAGAGGCTTTCGGCCGTCGCGGCGTCGATCAGCTGCATGCCGCCCTTGGTCAGCGCATGTTCGGCAAGGAACGCGTCATCGCTGGGGGCGAGCACGTCGACAATGGCGTTGCCGATGGCGACAACATCAAGCGTGGGGGCAGCGGTCACGCGATATCCTTTTGCATGGGGAACGGAAAACAAGCGAATTTGGCAGCGGTCTCTATCGGGCGGCGCGGCCCGGCGCAACGGCGCTGATTGACGTGGCGGCGGCGGAGCGGGATAGGCAGGACATGGTCATCATCGCCGCCCTGCGCGCCTTTCCCGCGATCTTCCACCGGTCGGCGCTGCGCCTTTTGGGCAAGACGCTGCTGCTGACCCTGCTGCTGTTCGCCATGGCGGCGCTGGGCCTGTGGAGCGCGGTGCATGCCGTGCGCGTCTATTTCGGCTGGGGTGGCGGCGGCATGGCGGAGGCGGCGGCAACGGCCCTGGGCGCGATCGCGCTGGGCTGGCTGCTGTTCCGTACGGCGGCCATGGCCGTCATGAACCTGTTCGCCGACGACATCGTGCAGGCGGTGGAGCGGGAAAGCTATCCCGATGCCGCTGCCACCGCGCGGCCGGTGGGGTTCGCGCGCAGCCTGCGCTATGCCCTGGCGTCGGCGGCGCGGACCATCGGCTGGAACCTGCTGGCCCTGCCTGCCTATCTCGCCCTGCTCGCGACGGGCGTGGGCACGGCGGGGCTGTTCCTGCTGCTCAACGCCTATCTGCTCGGCCGCGACCTTGCCGACATGGTGGAGCCGCGCCATCCGGCGCTGCCGCCCATCACCAGCGTCAACCGGTGGCTCATGGGCCTCGTTTCGGCCCTGATCTTCCTCGTTCCGCTGCTCAACCTGCTTGCGCCGGTCTGGAGCGCGGCTATGGCGGTGCATATGCTGCATGGCAGGAGGACGCTCGCATGACCCACGCCCGGCTGATACCGGCCGCCCTGCTCGCCATGCCGCTTGCCGCTTGCGCCGGACAGATGGTGCCGCCCGCGGCGATCAATCCGCCGCCTGGCCCGCCTGCGAGCGCCTTTACCAAGCCGGGGCCGCTGATGGGCATGGACGCGCGCGGCCTGACGCAGATGTTCGGCACGCCCCGCCTCGACATCAGGGAAAGCACGGCGCACAAGCTGCAATTCGCCAATGGCCGCTGCGTCCTCGACACCTATCTCTATGCCCCGGCGCGTGGCAAGGAGCCGGTGGTCACCCATGTCGACGCGCGCACGCCCGCCGGGACGGATATCGATCCCGCCGCCTGCGCCGCCACGCTGCGCGGCCGCTGATCCGTCAGGCGGGCGGGGCGGTCAGCCGCCCGATCGCCCAGGCGGCGGCTTCGGCCACCACGGGATCGGCATCGGCCAGCAGGGGACGCAGCCGGTTCAGCAAATCCTTGTCCCCGCTGTTCCCGGCGGCGATCGCGGCGTTGCGCACCATGCGCCCGCGCCCGATCCGCTTGATGGGGGAGCCTGAAAAAACCTCGCGAAAGCCTGCATCGTCCAGGTCGAGCAGGTCGGCCAGCGAAGGCGCGGCCAGCTCGGCCCGCCCGACAAAGGCCCTGTTCGCCGCCGCCCTGTCGGCAAACTTGTTCCACGGGCACACCGCCAGGCAATCGTCGCAGCCATAGATGCGGTTGCCGATGCCGACGCGCAGCGCATCGGGGATCGGCCCCTTATGCTCTATGGTGAGGTAGGATATGCAGCGCCGCGCATCGACCACATAGGGCGCGGGAAAGGCGCCGGTGGGGCAGGCGGCCTGACAGGCGGCGCAGCTTCCGCAATGATCCCGTTCGGGCGCATCGGGCTCCAACGCGATCTCGCTGTAGATCGCGCCCAGGAACAGCCAGCTTCCATGGGCGCGGCTCACCAGATTGCTGTGCTTCCCCTGCCAGCCAAGGCCCGCTGCCTGCGCCAGCGGCTTTTCCATCACCGGCGCGGTATCGACGAACACCTTGAGCGCGCCTTGCTGCTGCTCCACCAGCCATCGGGCCAGCGCCTTCAGCCCCTTCTTGACGATGTCATGATAGTCGCGCCCCTGCGCATAGACGGATATGCGCCCGCGCCCGCCCGCTTCCGCCAGCGCCAAGGGATCGCGGCCGGGCGCATAGCTCATCCCCAGCATGATGACGCTGCGCACGTCAGGCCACAGACCGGCGGGGGATGCGCGCTGCTCCGCCCGTTCCTCCATCCACAGCATGTCGCCATGGCGGCCCGCGTCCAGCCATTCCCGCAATCTTCGCCCCGCCTCCGGCGCGGCGCCGGCGCGCGCGATGGCGCAGGCGGCGAAGCCCAGCCGCAGCGCTTCCGCCTTAAGGCGTTGTTCGAAGGTTTCCATTTGCGTTGGCATGGCGTGCGACTATCAGGATCGGATGATCGGCGACACCCCGGCTCCATCCCCCCTACATGCTCTCGAAGGCCATGGTCTTGTCAAGACATTCGGCGATTTTCGCGCGGTCGACGGCATCGACATCGCCGTGCCCGCCGGATCGATCTATGGCGTGCTCGGTCCCAACGGCGCTGGCAAGACGACGCTGCTGCGCACATTGCTCGGCATCATCGACCCGGATGAGGGGCACCGCACCCTGCTGGGCGACCCCGCGCCGCTGCGGCAGGCGCGGTCCGTGGGCTATCTGCCCGAAGAACGCGGCCTCTACCCGTCTATGAAGGCGGCCGACGCGATCGCCTTCATGGGCGCGCTGCGCGGCCTGCCGCTCAGGCTGGGGCGGGAACGCGCCCGCGCGCTGCTGACGGATCATGGCATGGGCGCGTCGATCGGCCAGCCGATCCGGCAATTGTCGAAGGGCATGGCGCAGACGGTCCAACTGTTCGGCACCATCGTGCACGAACCGCGGCTGATCGTATTGGACGAACCCTTTTCCGGCCTCGACGCCATCAATCAGGGGAAGCTGGAAACGCTGATCCGCGATCAGGCGCGGCGCGGCGTCACCATCCTGTTTTCCACCCATGTCATCGCCCATGCCGAACGGCTGTGCGAGCGTATCGCGATCGTCGCTGGCGGCCGCATCCGGTTCGAAGGGTCGGTGGGCGAAGCCCGCGACAGGCTGCGCCCCCAGGTGCGGCTGCGCACAAGGGCGAGCGACGGCCCATGGCGGCGAGTGCTGCCTGCGGAGACGCTGGCGGAGGATGGCGCATGGCATTTCGACATGCCCGATGAAGGCATAGAGCCGCTGCTCCGTGCCCTGCTGGACGGGCAGGCGGGGATCGAAAGCCTGTCGATCGAACGGCCTGGCCTGCACGACGCCTTCGTGTCGATCGCCGGAGCCGCCGCCGCCCGCCAGATGGAAGAAAAAGCGGAGGAGACAGCCGCATGAGCGAGGTTCTGCGCGTCGCATTCGTCATCGCCCGCCGCGACTTTTCGGCGGTGATCCTGTCGAAGACCTTCATTCTCTTCCTGCTGGGGCCGCTTTTCCCTGTCGTCATCGGCATGGCCTTTGGGGGTTTGGGGGAGAAGATCACGACCGAAGGACTCCGTCCGACCGTGGGAATCTCCATGTCCGCCGCCGACGCCGCGCGGATGGAGGGGGCTTACCGCATCATCGCCGACCGGCTGGGCGGGGAAAAGCTGCCCCGCCTGCAACGCGCCCCGGCCGGTGATCCCCGGGCCCTGCTGGCGCGGCCGGACGCCCGCTTCCTCGCCGTGGTGTCCGGCACGGTCGAACGGCCCGTCCTTACCGGCAAGGCCAGCGACCTCGCCTGGCTGGAAGGCGACATCAGCCTCATCGCCAGCGCCGCGCTCGCGGGGGAACGGCTTCCCCATGTCAGGGTCGAAAAGCAGCCAGTGACCGCCAGCGCCGGTGCGGACGCGCAATCGCGCATGCTCACGGGCCGCGCGGCGCAGGTCCTGATCTTCCTGCTCACCATGTTGCTGGCGGGCATGGTCCTTTCCAATCTCGTGGAAGAAAAAACCAATAAAATCATTGAGATACTTGCCGCCGCCGTGCCCATCGACGCCGTCTTCCTCGGCAAGCTGATAGCCATGCTGGCGATGAGCTTCGTGGGCATCTGCTTCTGGGGATCAGGCGTCTTCGCCGCCATCCTGACCTTCGCCGGACCCAATATGACCCCCCCGACCCCGGCGGTCGGCTGGCCGCTGTTTCTACTGCTCGGAACAGTATATTTCACTATGGCTTATACCCTGCTCGGCTCCCTGTTCCTCGGCATCGGCGCGCAGGCGGCGACCGTGCGCGAAGTGCAGACGCTCAACATGCCGGTGACCATGGGGCAGATGGTCGTCTTCTTCTTCGCCACCTATGCCGTCGATCATATGGGATCGCCTTCGGAAATCGCCGGGGCGATATTCCCCTTCTCCTCCCCCTTCGTCATGATCGCGCGGGCGGCGCAGGACGCGGCGATCTGGCCCCATCTGCTGGCGATCGCCTGGCAGGCGCTGTGGGTGGCGCTGATCATCCGCTTCGGCGTGACGCTGTTCCGCCGTCATGTGCTGAAGTCCGGCCCCGCGCGCAGGCGCGGGCTGTTCAGGCGGCGCTCAGCCCCGGCGGCGTAAGGCGGGCCCATGAACCGGCGGACACTCCTCAGCGGCGGCCTCTATGGCATCGCGGCGATCGGCCTGTGGCGGCTGGGCGCGGGGGATGCCGCCGCTGCCGCCTATCCTTTCTCGCTGAGCGATGGCGAGTGGCGCAAGCGGCTCAGCCCGCTCGCCTATGACGTGCTGCGCAAGCATGCGACCGAACGGCCCTTCACCAGCCCGCTGAACAAGGAACATCGCAGCGGCGTCTTTTCCTGTGCGGGATGCGGCCATCCCCTGTTCCGTTCCGCCACCAAGTTCGACAGCGGCACCGGCTGGCCCAGCTTCTGGGCCCCGCTCCCCAGGGCTGTCGGAACCTCGCGCGACTTCACGCTGGGCATTCCCCGGACAGAGGTGCATTGCGCGCGCTGCGGCGGGCATCTCGGCCATGTGTTCGACGATGGCCCGCGTCCCACAGGCAAGCGCTATTGCATGAACGGCGTGGCGCTCAGTTTTTCACCGGCATGACCTTGTAGATGCGCAGCGGTTCCGGCGCTGGCAGTCGGCGCAGCCATGCTGGCGGCGCGCCCCGGTCGAGGGCGGCGGCCAGGCTGCCGCGATGATCGCGGGCATAATGGTTGAACTCGTTCAGTCCCTTGCAGCCGATCACATAATCCACGCCGCGTCCGTCATTCAGCCGCGCCAGGATCTCCCGCGCCCGCTCCGGCGGTGCGATGAAGCCTTCCACGACGGCGGTGATGCCAGCGGCGTTGCGGTGATGGGCCGTGCCGACGACATAATGCGGCGTGCGGATCAATATGTCCGGCCCCATGTCGAGCGGCGCGAACATTGTGGACCGGGGCAGGTTACGCAACGGCGCCAGGACCGATCCCGAACGGCAATCAGCGGCCGCCTCTTGCGGCTTGTCTTCTTCACCCTTGCCGGAAACGATGACTATCCAAAGCGCGCACAGCGTGGCGGGCGCGAGCAGCGCGACGGCGGCCGATGCCAGGACGCGCACGATCGCGCTCGCATGGCTCTGCGCGCGGCGAAGCAGTTGCGCCATCAGCCATGCAATGCCCGGCAGCGCCAGCACATGCGCGACGGACATCGCCCGCATCACCATCATCGCCACCGCTGTCGCACCGGCAAGGAGCAGCCCCGCAACGATCCAGCGGTCGCGTTCACGCTGGTTGCCCGCGCTCCAACCCGCCGCGATCGTCCCGGCAAGCCCGGCGAGCGGCGGCAGGACGATCAGCCCGGCCAGCGACCGGCTCTGCTCCCAGATCGGACGGCCTTCCATGACCTGTAGATACCAGAGCTTGTAGGCGACCGGTCCCAGCGCCTTGAACGGATCGCCCGTGAGGCAAGGGCCGCCAGTCATCGCGAACACAGCCGCAGCGGACGCCGCACCGATCCCCGCCGCCATGAAGCGGCCGCTCGTGGATGCAGGCATCAGCCGGAACAGAAGCGGCGTCGCCACGGCGAATGCGGCGAGCGGCCAGACATAGGCCGCAGACAGCGCATCGCAATGCCGGTCCAGCAGCGCTGCCGGTCCTCGCAGCAAGACGAGCAATACCAATGCAGCACTACCCAGCACAATCGCAAAGGCCTCGAAGCGCGGCGCCTGCTCGCGATCACGCCATTGCCACAGCGCGAAGACGGCGGCGAACAGCGCCGCATAGGGCAGGCCTTCGCTGGAAATTTGCAGCCAGACCGCGATGGCGAGCGCGGCGATGCATCCGCCCCTCGCGGGGCGCGGATCGATCGCGCCGCCCAGCGCGATCGCCGCCATGATGATCTGCCATCCATGATGGTCGATCCGCAGTGCATTGAACTGAACCAGGATGGTCGGAGTCGTCAGCAGCAGCGCTGCCGCAAGCAGGGCGGCCGGTGCCCCGGCAATGCGGCGGGCGGCGATGAACAACGCCCCTGTCAGCCAGCCGAGCAGGAGCAGGGGCGTCACCGCGCAGGCGACCGTCTCCGCCACCGCTGATCCCAGCAAGGGCCGCAGCATCATGATGAGCCCGGCGATCGGCGCATCCACGATCCGCGACCAGTGCATCGGACCGCCCACCGGCGGGCTCACGCGATGCTGGCTTACGTCGTAAAAGCCCTGCCCGCCCAGCCAGTCGCGCACCTGCTGCAAGCGCATGGCGTCGTCCGGGTCACGGAAGGTGAGGGTGGCGATATCCTGCCGCGACAGCCATAGCAGGACGGCGCAGCACAGCAGCCAGAACAGAAAGGCCCAGCGCGCGCCGGGAGCGAATCGCGTCGCGCTCCGGCGATAAGCGGCGGACAGATGCTCAGGCAGCGGAGAAGACGCCATATTTCCGAATCGCGTAGACAGCGAGGAAGCTGACCGGGATGGCGATCAGCTTGGCGAGCGCGGGCGCGAGGCCTGCTCCGGTCAAGCCGCTGATCAGCCCGGTGGTGAGCGCCAGCCCGATGACCGCACTGACCACGAAACCGATGCGCTGGCCGTGCGTGGCCTGCTCGGATGGGACGAAGACGAAACGGATGCTGATCATCCAGTGCAGCAGCAATCCCCCCGCATATCCGGCAAAGCCCGCAGCCGCTGGAGGCGCTCCGGCCTTCAGCAGGGCAAGGAACAGCAGCATGTCTGCGCAAAGCGCGATGACGCTCGCCATCAGATAGCGGGTGAAGGTGAACCGGGCGAGGATGCCGCCCGCGCAGGACGCCAGTGCCGATGGCCGCCGATGCATCTTTTTCAGGCTGCCTTCAAACGGCCCGGCACGCCGCGCACGCTCGACAGGGCGGCCTGCTCTCCCGCTTTATCCTGCCCCTCTTCGCCTGCTTCATGATATTCGGCGTCCTCGTTGACGGCCCAGATGTCGTACAGCGTCTCGCCCGCCTCGATGTTGCGGACGGTCAGCATCGCCGTCATCATGGCATGGTCCTGATTATTGTAGCGATGCATGCCGTTGCGTCCGACCAGGTGGAGCGTCGGGTAAAGCTGCTGCAACTCGGTGCGCATCGCCAGCACATTGGCGGCATAATGATCGTCATAGACAGGATAGGCCTTTTCCTGTCTCACCACCGCGCCGCCCACGACATCGGCGGGATCGCATAGGCCCAGCAGCGCCATTTCCTTCTTGGCCAGTTCCACCAGATCGGCGTCGCTCGACGCCCAGAGACCGTCGCCTTCGAAGCAGAAATATTCAAGGCCGACGCAGGCCAGCGTCGGGTCAGGCACCATTTCGGGCGACCAGCTGCGGAAATTCTGGATGCGGCCGACCTGCACCTTGCTGTCGTGAATATATATCCAGTTGTCGGGGAACAGGTCCTCCGACCGGATCATCAGGGCGACGGTCAGGAAGTCGCGATATTTAAGCTCCATTGCATTGCCCAGCGTCGCGGGCAGGGGATGGATGCGCCCGGCCAGTTCACGCATCGGCGCGGAACTGATCACATGGGTGGATGTCAGCAGCACCTTGCCATCGGGGCCCTTGGCCATCATCTGCCACTGACCCGATGCATCGTTGCGGACAAGCCGTTCCAGGCTGTGCGCCATCAGCACCTGATTGCCTTTGCCCACGACGAAATCGCGCGCGGCTTCCCACATCATGCCGGGGCCCAGGCGCGGATAGCGGAAGCTTTCCAGCAGCGTCTTGGCCGCCATGCCGTCATTTGGCCGCTTGTTGAGCCCAAGCGAGCGCTTCAACCCGTCCTTGACCGCGCCCCACAGCGACAATCCCTTGATGCGCTGCGCCGCCCAGTCGGCCGACATCTCGTCGCAGGGCATGCCCCACACCTTTTCGGTATAGGTCTTGAAGAATATCGAAAACAGCTTGTGGCCAAAGGCGTTCACCGTCCAGTCCTGGAAGGAGCGGACGTTGCGGTTGGGAAACAGCTTCGCCTTGGCGAAGCTCGCCATGCACAGGGCCGATCGCCAGAAGCCCAGGTTCAGAAGGGCTTCGAAGGCGCGCAGCGGATAGCTGTAGAATTTGCCTTCATAATAGATGCGGCTCATGCGCGGCCGCTGGATGAAATCGTCGGGCAGTATCTCGTTCCAGAGGTCCACAACCTCCTTCGATTTCGAAAAGAAGCGGTGGCCGCCAATGTCGAAGCGAAAGCCGTTCAGCTCGACCGTGCGGCTGATGCCGCCCACATAGACCGGGTCTTTTTCGATGACGGCTACGGAATAGCCCTTCTTGGTCAGCAGATAGGCCGCAGTAAGGCCGGCAGGGCCCGCGCCGATGATGGCGACGTCCACATTCTGGTCGATCCCCGGCATTCCATGCCCCCCGATAAAATCCATCTATAATGGCGGATGACGGAAATCATCTAAGGAATGGTTAACGGCCGGTTAGGCAAAGGGGCCGCCCGGCAGGCAGGCAGCCCCTTTGAAAGCGGGAAGAAGGATCAACCCTGATGCTGACCCTGGGCCAGCGAAGCGAGATCGGCGCGGGCGCCGCTCAGCGCGTCGTCGAAGCAGGCGCGATATTCGCGGCTGGGTTGCAGGATCGTTCCGCTCATCCATCCGCACACTTGCTTCGCGGCGCGGTTGATGCGGGAATCGGCCCGGCGCGCGTCACGGCTGCTGCCAAGGTCAAGGTCCGCGAGCGAGACAATCACACTGCGGGTTTCCGTGCCGGTCCGTCCGTCGACGATCACGTCCATGCCGTCACCGGCAAGAGCGGAAGCGGGAAGGGCGAAAGTCATCGCGGCGGCCAGCGCCGCCAGCGTCTTCTTGGTCATCCTGTTTCTCCTGTTCAACTGAACGATCGCCCCGCGCCTACGTGGGAGAAGGGTCGCGCAGTGAGATAAGCCTGCATCCAGCGGATGAAAAGGGCCAGTCGGAAGAAAGTGGCGGAAAACCGGGATTTTTGCGGATGCGAAAGGGTCTGGCAGCCTTTCGCATCCGGCTGCCCGGATCAGTGGCGGAAGTGCCGCATGCCGGTGAAGACCATCGCCAGCCCCGCCTCGTCAGCGGCGGCGATCACCTCATCGTCGCGGATGGAGCCGCCAGGCTGGATCACGGCCGTCGCCCCCGCCTCGACCGCCGCCAGCAACCCGTCGGCGAAGGGGAAGAAGGCGTCCGACGCCACCGCCGATCCGATCGTGCGTGCCTTGTCCCAACCGGCCTTTTCGGCGGCATCCTTCGCCTTCCATGCTGCAATGCGGGCGGATTCCAGCCGGTTCATCTGGCCAGCGCCGATACCGGCGGTGCTGTTGTCCCTGGCATAGACGATGGCGTTGGACTTCACGTGCTTGGCGACGGTCCAGGCGAACAGGCAGTCGGCCAGTTCCTGCTCGCTCGGCGCGCGCTTGGTCACGACCTTCAGCATGTCGCGGCTGACCCGGCCATTGTCGCGCCCTTGCACCAGCAAACCGCCCGCAATGCTTTTCATCATCAGGCCGGGTCGGGCCGGGTCGGGCAGCTCGCCCGTCAGCAGCAGGCGCAGATTCTTCTTTTTGGCGAAGATCGCCCTGGCATCCTCGTCAGCATCCGGGGCGGCGACCACTTCGGTGAAGATGCCGCTGATCGCTTCGGCGGTGGGGCCATCAAGGGGCCGGTTGACGGCGATGATGCCCCCGAACGCAGATACGCTGTCGCAGGCGAGCGCGGCTTCATAGGCTTCGATCAGCGTATCGCCGCTCGCCACGCCGCAGGGATTGGCGTGCTTGACGATCACCACGGTCGGCGGGCCGTCGCGGAATTCGCTCACCAGCTCCAGCGCGGCATCGGCATCGTTATAATTATTGTAGCTCAGTTCCTTGCCCTGGATCTGGCGCGCCTGGGCAATGCCGTTCGCGCCCCCCGTGACCGGCAGGTACAGCGCGGCCGACTGGTGCGGATTTTCGCCATAGCGCAGCGTCGCGCCGATCTTGCTGGAAACGGCGAGCGTTTCCGGGAACTCCACGCCCTGATCGGCGAAAGCGAACCAGCTTGCGATCATGGAGTCATAGGCCGCCGTCGCCGCATAGGCCTTGGCTGCCAGCATGCGGCGGAAATCATAGCTGGTCGCGCCGCCTTTCTCCTCCATCTCCGCGATCAGCCGGGCATAGTCGGCCGGGTCGGTCACGATGGCGACGCTTTCATGATTCTTCGCAGCCGAACGGACCATGGAAGGCCCGCCAATGTCGATATTCTCGATGATCTCCTCGCGATCCGCGCCCTTCGCCACAGTGGCGGCGAAGGGGTAGAGATTGACCACGACCAGATCGATCGCGCCGATTTCATGCTCCTGCATCGACGCGACATGGTCGGCGTTGTTGCGCACGGCAAGCAGGCCGCCATGCACCTTCGGATGCAACGTCTTGACGCGCCCGTCCATCATTTCGGGAAAGCCGGTCAGGTCGGAAATGTCCTTGACCTCCAGCCCCGCCTCGCGCAGCGCCTTGGCCGTGCCGCCTGTCGACACCAGTTCCACGCCATGACGGCCAAGCGCCTCGCCCAGTTCGACAAGCCCTGACTTGTCGGAAACGGAAAGGAGGGCGCGTTTGATGGTGACGTCGGTCATGGCGAAAATCCTGATGCTGGGTGCCGCATTCGGGCTTGCGCCGCCCTCTAGTGCCGCTTGGCCCCGGCGGCAAGCGATAGGGAAGCGGTGCCCCATTTGCGCGGCATGCTCCTGCGCAGGAGCAGGGCCGAGCGTCAGCCCACCTTCTTGAACAGCCAGCCAATGGTCGAACCGCCCGGAAGGGCTTCGCCGGTGACGACCAGTTGCCGCGCCGGATGCGGCCGTCCTTCATGATCGACCCACAGGCTTTCCTCGACCGCCAGCTTCCCGCCATTCGCGCGGAACTGCCAGATCGCGCCATCGTCGATGCGCAGCAATGCGCCCATGCCATCGGCGGTGGAGGTCGGCTCGACACCGGGCGCGAGGTGGAAGCGTAGCTGGATGGACAGCTTCACCGGCTTGCGCCGCCGGGCGGCGGGCGTCAGCAGGTCTTCGCCCCGGACTTCCTTGCCATCGCCGCTCAGCAGCAGCAGCCGGCGATGGACATAGCCCATGCGCCTGACATAGCCGTCATGGCTGATCTCGATCCGGCTGCCGCTGTCGGTTTCCTGCCGGTGCAGCTCCACTTCGGTGACGCCGCGCCCCAGCGTGCCGTCCGGCAGGAGCGCGGTCGAATTGCTGTCGTTCAGCACCAGCGTACTGTGCGCCGCCGTGGTGCGCAGCCCCTGCGCCAGCGCTTCGGGCATCCATGCGCCGCCCAGCGCCGCGCCGCCGCAATTCACGACCAGCCGCTGCCGCCCGTCGCTGATCTCGATCGCGCCGGTGGATGCGCAGCCTGCCGCCGCCAGCCGGGCGACTGGCGGGGGCGCGGCGTCGATCTGCACGATTGTCCCGCCAGCAGCCAGCCGTTGATAGCCCCAGTCATTCGCCTGCCGCAGCGGGCGGGCGCGAACGCGGCTGGCGCGCACCAGCGCTTCCACCGACGCCGGATCGATGGCGGCCGCGCCCTGCCAGCTGCCCAGCCCCCCATCGCCATGGGTCAGGCCCAGCAGGGCCGGGACCGCGCGGGCCAGCGCCTCGGTCAGGAAGGGCGGAACCTGCTCACGCCGCACGTCATAGACGGAGCGGACCATCGACAGCAGCATGATCGCCTGGAACTGATCCAGCGGAGAGCGTGAGATGATGCCGCCATCGGCATGGAAGGCGCTGTCGATCGCGCGCTTGAGCCCCGCCTCTCCGAAAATCTTGCGCGCCGCGCCGCCCGGCAGCAGCATCGACACGCCCACGATTCCGCCCCATGCGGCGAGGCGCGGCAGGCCGATGGGCGCCTTGTCCGCTCCCCGGTCGAGATGGCGGGCGGTGCGCGCGATGCTGTTGAGCACCAGCGATCGGTAGACGAGGTCGCTTGACGACAGGATCAGCGGCGCATGGGCCGACCAGAATAGCAGCCGCCATGCGGCATTGTCCGCCCGCCAGGCTGGCTCGCTGGGCGTGTCGGCATGGACGGCGAGCCAGCGGCGCATCACGCCTTCGGCGATCGGCGCCCCCTGTTCCCGCGTCCCCGCGCTCGCAAGGTCGCGCAGCCACGCAAAGCTGTGGAGATAGTCGGCAAAGGCGGGGACCAGCGTCAGCCGCTCGAAATCCAGCGCGTCGATCGGCTGGCGCGTGCCCCGGAACAGGAAATAGCCCGCACGGATCGCCTGACCCGCGCGGATGTCGCCCGGCATCTCATCTTCCGGCACCGCCAGCAGTTTCAGCGGATATTTGCCCTTGAGCCGCCGCCCATGAATCGGCGTCTTCCAGCTCATCAGGTAGAAGCGGTTGGCGATCCTCTGGGCCAGCGACAGGCCCTTGTCATCCGCGATGCGGATGAGCCGCTTGCCCTGTTCGATCCCGTCATCCTCCTGACCGTTCCCGGCCAGGTCCGGCACCGATGGAGCAGGGGTGCGCCTGCGGTCGCTCACCCGCCCCTGAGCTTCCTGATATTGCCCGCATAGGCGTCGGGCCCGCCGCGGAAGGTGGCCGTGCCGGCGACCAGCACGTCCGCGCCCGCCTCGATCGCGCGCGGCGCGGTGGTGAAGTCGATGCCGCCATCGACCTGCAACCGGATGTCGCGGCCGCTCTTGCCGATCATCTTGCGGATCGCCTCGATCTTGCGAAGCTGGTTCTCGATGAAGCTCTGCCCGCCAAAGCCGGGATTGACGCTCATCACCAGGATGAGATCGACGTCATCGATCAGATAGTCGAGCATCTTGGCGGGCGTGCCGGGATTGAGCACCACGCCAGCCTTCACGCCCAGCGACTTGATATGCTGCACCGAGCGATGGATATGCGGCCCCGCTTCGGGATGAACCGTCAGGATGTCCGCGCCCGCTTCGGCGAAGGCGTTCAGATACTGATCGACCGGAGAGATCATCAGGTGAACGTCGAACGGCTTTTGCGTGTGCGGGCGCAGCGCCTTCACCACGCCCGGACCGATGGTGATGTTGGGCACGAAATGGCCGTCCATCACGTCGATATGGATCCAGTCCGCGCCCGCTTCGTCAATGGCGCGAACCTCCTCGCCCAGGCGAGCGAAGTCGGCGGAAAGGATGGAGGGTGAAATCAGGATCGGGCTGGTCATCAACAGCCCGCTCTAACGGGGGCCGGTGACAAGGGCAACGCTCCATTTCCAGCTTATCCACAGCGTTCTCGCGCCGTGGCTCCGCCTTTTCAGGGCGGGGGGAGGAGCGCAGGCTCCTGGCGCGGTGAAATCCCTGCTCCGCGCGGCAGAAGCCGCTTCATTCCATGCAGCGCCACGACCTGATCATTTTGCAGGATCGGGGCAGCGACAAGGCGCATGGTGCGGCCGCCGCTGCCCAGCGGACGAACGTCCACATCCAGCGTGAAACCGCGGCGATAGCGGATGGCATAGGCGCGAAGCTGCTCCATCGCCTCGCGGCTGTCGGGAACGTAAAGCGACACGGCGAGCGGACGCGGCACCCTCATATTCCGGTCAAGGCCGAACAGGTCATAGACGCCGGAGGTCCAGTTCAGCCGGTCACCGGCGAGATCGCAATGCCATTGGCCGATTCCCATGTCCGCCAATGCATGTTCGTCGCGCAACAGGCGGCGATCGGATGTCAGGGGCGCAAGATGGGCATGTAGGTCGAACAGCGGCCAGCTATGGTTGAGAGGCAGGGGCTCTGTCGGACGCAAGCTTGGCCTTTCAGGCGATCAGGCGGACGCTGCCGATGCTACGATCTATGACGGGGCGCGCGCAAGCCGGGCGATGAAAAAGCCGTCCGCGCCGCCTTTCTCCGCCAGCGTGTCCGGCAGGGTGCGCAGCCAGCCTTCCGGCAAAGGCGCGACTCCCAAAGGCAGTTCGGCGGCCTCCACAGGCTTGATCCGATATTCGGGGCGGCTTTGCAGGAACTGTTCGATCTGCTCCTCTCCCTCCGCCTTTTCCAGCGAGCAGGTGGCGTAGATGAGCGTCCCGCCAGGCCTCAGCCACTGCGCCGCCCGTTCGAGCAGTTCCGCCTGCAATGCGGCTGCCTCCTCGATCTGGCGCTGGCCGATGCGGTGCAGCACGTCGGGATGGCGGCGGTAGATGCCGGTGGCGCTGCACGGCGCATCCAGCAGGATCGCATCGACCGCCTCCGCAGGCTCCCATTGCCGCAGGTCGGCCTGGACGATGGCGGCCTTCAGCGAGGTGCGAGCGAGATTGGCGCTCAACCGCTCCAGCCTTTTCTTCGACTGGTCGACCGCCGTCACCTGCCAGCCCGCCGCCGCGAGCTGCATCGTCTTGCCGCCGGGCGCCGCGCACAGGTCGAGCACGGCGCGCCCCTCGCCCGGCCCCAACAGCCGCGCCGGGCATGATGCGGCGATGTCCTGCACCCACCATGCGCCTTCCTCGAAACCGGGCAGGGTAGGGACGGCATCATGTCCCGGCAGGCGGACATGGCCGGGGGCGAAGCTCTCCCCGCCCAAAGCTTCGGCCCATCGCGCCGTTTCCGCCGGGTCGCGGAGGCTGAGATCGACCGGAGGGCGCATGGCGTAGGCCTGCGCAGCCGCTGGCGGCATGGCGTCACCCCAAAGGTCCGTCCAGCGCGCGACCACCTCGGCGGGCAGCGCGGGAGGATCGGGAAGGCTGGGGGCCGCACGCGTAATCGTGCCGAACACGCCATGCACCAGCTTGCGCGGTCCGCCATCGACCAGCGGCAGCGCGGTCGCGATCGCCGCATGCGGCGCGGTGCCGAGCGCCAGCAGCTGGACAAGGGCGATGCGCAGCACCATGCGCGCCTTCGCATCGTCTGGCAGCCGCTGGCGCGTCGCGCCGTCGATCAGGGCGTCGAGGTCGGGCAGGTGGCGCAGCGTTTCCGCCGCTATCGCATGGACCAGCGCCCGGTCGGGCTGGCTCAGCCCCTGCGCCGCGCCGTGCAGGGCGAGTTCCAGCGGCTCGCCCCGCCGCAACACGGCGTCCAGCAGGCGCAGGGCGGCGCGCCGCGTGGCAAGGCCGGGAACATCATCGGGACGGGAAGAACGAGCCATCAGCCGCGCCTAGGCCATTTCTCCCGGCGGCGCAAAGGCGGGTCAGTCGCGCCCCAGCGGATCGAGCGCGCTGGATCGGCGGCGGGCGGGCGCACGGACGGGCGATAGCGCGGACGCACGCTGCGCCGCCGCCGCCGGTGAGCGCCCAAGCCCCGCTCCCATCTCCTGCAAGGCGGCGATGCGCTTTTCAGTGGCGGGATGGGTGGAAAACAGTTCGCTGACCTGTGATGGCACGATGTAAAGCTGTGCCGCCGCCGGGTTGCGCTGCGCCACCGGGTTGGGGATCATCGCCGCCTTGTCCGAAATCTTGGCCAGCGCCGACGCCAGCGCATGCGGATCGCCGCTGATCTGCGCCCCGCCAGCGTCGGCGGCGTATTCGCGCGTGCGGCTGATCGCCATCTGCACGATCATCGCGGCAAAGGGCGCGACGATGACCGCCAGCAGCCCGGCGGCAAGATTGCCATGGCCGTTCTCATTGCTGCCGCCACGGAAGAAAAGGCCGAAATTGGCGAGCATCGAAATCGCGCCTGCGATGGTCGCGACCATGGTCATGATCAGCGTGTCGCGATTGCGCACATGGGCAAGTTCATGCGCCATCACCCCCGCCACTTCCTCGCGGCTCAGCATGGACAGCAGGCCCGTCGTCGCGGCCACGGCGGCATGCTCAGGGTCGCGCCCGGTGGCGAAGGCATTGGGATGCGGCTGGTCGATCAGATAGACGCGCGGCATCGGCAGGCCCGCCCGCTGCGCCAGATCGCGCACCAGTCCGTAAAATTCCGGCGCGCTCTGCGCATCCACTTCGCGCGCATCGTGCATCGACAGCACGATCTTGTCGGCATTCCAGAAGGTGAAGAGGTTCATGCCCGCCGCGACCAGCAAGGCGATCAGGGCGCCCGCGCCCCCGCCCAGCGTATAGCCCAGCGCCATGAACAGCGCCGTCAGCGCCGACAACAGCATCATCGTCCTCAAACCGCTCACTTGCGTCATTCTCCTTCACGGCCCAGATAGCAGGTCCGGCCTGAATATGGGATTGCCGGTGACGGATCGCAAATCGAAAGGCTCAAGGATCATGGGAACATTCAACGGCAAGCGGCCCGCGCATGTGAAGCCGCCCGCGCATCTGTCCAAAAGCCCGCCCGTGCCGGAACCCGATCCGCTGGACCAGCCCTCGCGCCATGATGAGGAATTGAGCCCGGTCCGCTATGGCGACTGGGAACGCAAGGGAATCGCTATCGATTTCTGAGCGGCGGGCTTGCCTGCGGGCATCCTCGCCCTTTCGGCTCATCGTTGATTTTGCACGTCTGCCGCTGGCCTGTGCCGCTGCTGCGGGCGGCGCAGCGGCGTGCCTCTAGCCTTGCTTCGCCCATTCCGTGCAGGGTCGCTGCGGGCAAAGGAAAGAAAATGGGCCGGGGGTGCAACCGTGAATCATATATCAGAGATCAAGGTGAGGGCGGTGTCTGACTATGCGCCGGAAGATGCGGCGCTGCTGTGTGGAGTAGGACGTCTGGTCTGTGCCTGGACGATGCTGGAACAGAGCCTGGAGGCGAAGATCGCCATGATGCGGGAGGCCATGGGTGACGTGCGGACTGTCGGCACCCGGACGCGGCCCGGCATGGCGAAGCTGATGACCGAATTGCGGACCATGGTGGCGATGCGCGACCGGCGCAACGCCAGCGCCCTGACCGAGATTTCGGATATCGAGCGGGACATGCAGAGGATCGACCGTTTTCGATCGCTCATCGTCGGCGGCTTTCAGCAGCCTGCGCCGGGTGGTTTCACCTGTCGGGATGCACGGAACAACTATATGCATGTCTCGCTTGAGCAACTGGATGCGGAGATCGCATCGCTCGAAACGGTGGCGCAGCGCCTGCTGGCCGTCTGACCGGGCGGGGTAATCCTTCCGCTTCGCTTGACCTTTGCACCGTGGACGGCAAAGCCTGTCGTCCGCGTCTAGCGAGAATGGAGACTCATGCCTAACAAGCCGATTCGCAAAGCCGTTTTCCCTGTCGCAGGACTCGGCACCCGCTTCCTTCCCGCAACCAAATCCGTGCCCAAGGAACTGCTGCCCGTCGTCGACCGGCCGCTGATCCAATATGCGGTGGACGAGGCGCGCGAAGCCGGGATCGAACAGATGATCTTCGTCACCGGCCGCGGCAAGGGCGCGATCGAGGATTATTTCGATATCGCCTTCGAAAGCGAAGTGACGCAGCGGGAACGCGGCAAGGACCTGTCGGCCCTGGACGGCACGCGCCTGGCGCCGGGCAACGCGGTGTTCCTGCGCCAGCAGGAGCCGCTGGGCCTCGGCCATGCCATCTGGTGCGCGCGCGAAGTCGTGGGCGACGAGCCTTTCGCCATCCTTCTGCCCGACGAGTTCATGAAGGGCCCGCCGGGCCGGGGTTGCCTCAAGCAGATGGTCGATGCCTATGAAAAGGTCGGCGGCAACCTCGTCTGCGCTCTGGAAGTGCCGATGGCGGAAACGCCCAGCTATGGCGTGATCGACCCCGGCACGCGTGACGGCGCACTGACTGAGGTCAGGGGGCTGGTGGAAAAGCCCGCAGCGGGCACGGCCCCGTCCAACCTCATCCTGCCCGGCCGCTACATCCTTCAGCCCGAAGTGATGAAGATATTGGAAACGCAGGAAAAGGGTGCGGGCGGCGAGATTCAGCTGACCGACGCGATGGCGTCGATGATCGGCAAGCAGCCCTTCCATGGCGTCACCTTCGACGGCCGCCGTTTCGATTGCGGGTCCAAGGCGGGCTATATCGAAGCCAACCTCGCCCTCGCTCTCGGCCGCGAGGATTTGGGCGAGCATATTCGCCGCTTCGCCCTTGCGGAACTGGGCGTCAGCGGGGTCGCCGCCGCCGCATAGGGCCTGTCTTCCTTGGCCCGGCATTCTCCTGCCCAGGCAGGAATCCGGTTCAAGCAGCGCACATGAAAGGGCGCTTCCGGTCCGCCGGGGGCGCCCTTTCGCTATGACCCGGCTGGCACAGCCGGGCAGCTAAGTCCCTGTAAATAGGTTTCGGCAACACGCCCGGCGAAAGGATTAACCCCTAATCGCCCTCGGTCCGAAGCCCCCTCCTCCAACAAACCGGCCGGGCATCGGAAGAGCCATTTGGGCTGGACGGCGCGCGCGGCATAGTGGTCAGGGGCGACGCGCGATGGAGCAGGCGAAGTGACTGGACGAGCGATACCGGCGGCCCCCGTCATCATCGGGCAGATGGACGCGCCAGCGATCATCCCGAAAAAAAGTGGCGGGTTCAACGCCGCCGCGCATGGCCTGCGGGGACTTGCGGCCGTCTTCGTCATGCTGGCCCACATCATCGGCGGCACCGCCGAACATATCTACCCCCATGTGAAATCCTATGTTCAGTGGGTCAGATATCCCTGGAATTTCGGCACCTTCGGGGTGGAGATATTCTTCGTCATCAGCGGCTATGTGATCCTGCAAAGCGCGCTCAAATATAATCTCAAGGAATTCGGCCTGCGCCGCTTCGTGCGGATCTATCCCCTGTTCTTCGCGCTCTCCCTGCTGTTCATCGCGCTCAATTTCGTGACGAACGCGTATAAGGAGCTCAACAACGTCGAAACCATCGTCTCGGGCCTGCTGTTCATCAATCTGTTCACCGGAACCGAGCAGCTGACGCCCAATGCATGGAGCCTCAGCTACGAGGCCTGCTTCTACGTGCTGACCGCGTTGATCGTGACATTCGCCTATAAGCGCAGGAACATGCTGTTGGGCGCATTGGCGGTCATGCTGGCGATCGCCTTCCTGATCGCCTTTCCAATCACCGTCTATTTCCTGATCGGTGTAGCGATGCGCCTGCTCGCCGCCGATGAAAAGACCGCCACGCCTGCCACCTGGGGCATGGAGTTGGTCAGCTTCGTCCTGATGGTCGCCAGCGCGTCCCAGACGCATCTCGGCTATACCGCGTGGGACCAGTTCGGCACGCCCGCCGTGCCGATGATCCTGCTGTCGATCACTGCCTATTTCTATTTCGCGCTGCGTCCGGGCAGCCTGACATCGCGCGCTTTAGGCGGGCAGCCTTTCCGCTATTTCGGGGACGTCAGCTACAGCCTCTATCTGGTGCACCCGTTCCCTTATTTCCTGATGCGGATGATCTTCGTGAAGATGGGCTGGTTCACCGGCAACATCCCGCTGTCGATGACGGCGTTTGGCACGGCGGTCGTCTCCACATCCTTGGTGGCGACGCATTTCATCTACCGGACGCTGGAGCGCGGCCCCTATGAAGCCATGTTCCACCAGCGCATCTATCATGACAAAAGGCGCAAGGCGGCCGCGTCCTAGCGGCCATTCGTCAGGGCTTCCAGCAGGGCAGCCCTGACCCGCCCTCCGTCAGAACGGCACTTCGTCGTCCAGATCATTGTCGAAGTTGGAGCCGCCCCGGCCACCGCCCGAAGAACGGCCGCCGCCGCTGCTGCCACCACCGAAGCCGCCGCCGCCGAAATCATCATAGTCGTTGCCGCCGCCAAAGCCGCCCGAACTGGCGCCCCAGTCGCCGCCGCCGCCCTGGCTGCGGCCTCCACCCTGACCGCCGCCGCCGGGCGCGCCGTCCAGCATGGTCAGGACCGCGCCGGGCCCTTGCAGCACGACTTCGGTCGTATAGCGGTCATTGCCCGACTGGTCCTGCCATTTGCGGGTGCGCAGCTGGCCTTCCAGATAGACTTTGGACCCCTTGCGCAGGAAGCGTTCGGCAACGCCCGCCAGTCCTTCGGAAAATATGGCGACGCTATGCCATTCGGTGCGCTCCTTGCGCTCGCCCGACATGCGGTCCTTCCAGCTTTCGGAGGTGGCGATGCGCAGGTTGCACACCTTGCCGCCATTCTGGAAGCTCTTCACTTCCGGGTCAGCGCCCAGATTGCCGACCAGAATGACCTTGTTGACCGAACCCGCCATGTTTCCTCCGATGCGTTTAGCCGGTCTTTATAGAGCGCCAGCCTTCGGAAGCTACCCCAAACCGACGGCGACGGCGGTCCAGTAGGTCAGGCCCGCGGCGACATAGGCCAGCGCGAAAAGATAGCCCACCATGAACAGCGGCCATCGCCATCCGTTGGTTTCCCGCTTGGTGACGGCGATGGTGGAAATGCACTGCGGCGCGAAGACGAACCATGCGAGGAAGGCGAGCGCGGTGGGCAGCGGCCAATTATCCTTCAACCGGTCGCCCAGGCTGCGTTCCAGCTTAGCCTCGTCGTCGCCCGCGTCGATGGAATAGACGGTGGCGAGCGCCGACACCGCCACTTCCCGCGCCGCCATGGCCGGGATCAGCGCCAGGCTGATGTCCCGGTTGAAGCCGATCGGCTCCAGCACCACGTTCAGGCCATTGGCGATGCGCCCGGCGATCGAATGGTTCACCTGGCTGATCCCGCTCTCTTCGGGCGCGCGGGGGAAGGACAGCAGCAGCCACAGGATCACCGTCGATGCAAAGATGATCGTGCCCGCGCGCTTCAGGAAGATGATCGCGCGCTGCCACAGCCCCAGCAGCACGTCTTGTGGACGGGGCCACTGATATTTGGGCATTTCCATCAGGAATCCGCCGCTCGATCCCTTGGTCACCGTCAGGCGCAGCACCAGCGCGACCAGCATCGCCCCGATGATCCCGGCGACATAGAGGCAAAAGAGCACGAGCCCCTGCAATCCCACGCCAAACCCGACATTCCGCGCCGGGATGAAAGCGCCGATGATGACGGCATAGACCGGCAGGCGCGCCGAACAGGTCATCAGCGGCGCGATCAATATGGTGGTCAGCCTGTCCTTGGGATCGGCGATGGTGCGCGTCGCCATGATGCCCGGCACCGCGCAGGCGAAGGAGGAGAGCAGCGGGATGAAGGCCCGTCCCGACAGGCCCACCCGCGCCATCAGCCCGTCCATCAGGAAGGCGGCGCGGACCATATAGCCCGTCGCCTCCAGCATCAGGATGAAGAAGAAGAGGATCAGGATCTGCGGCAGGAACACGACGACCGAACCGACGCCGTTGATGACGCCATCGACCAGGAAGGACCGCAGCAGCCCGTCCGGCAAGGCGTCGCTCACGGCCCCGCTCAGCGTTTCCGCCAGCCCTTCGATCATGGCGATGGGTGCTTCGGACCATGCGTAGACCGCCTGGAACATGATAAAGAGCAGGCCCAGCAGCATCAGCAGCCCGAAAAAGGGGTGCAGCGCAACGCGGTCGATCGCCGCCGTCAGCCGCCGCGAGGGCGTTTCCCGCACGACCGCGCCTTTCGCGATCCGCTTGGCCTCGGCCCGCAGGGTCTGGAAATCGCCCGGCTCCGCCCTGGCGCGGGCGGGCTTGACGCTGAGGACCGCTTCAATCTGTTCCCGCAGATCGTCCAGCCCGCGCTTGCGCACCGCCACTGTCGGGATCACCGGCACGCCCAGTTCGCGCGAAAGGACCGCAGGATCGAGTTCCAGCCCGTCGCGGGAGGCAAGGTCCACCATGTTGAGCGCAACGATCGTCGGCAGGCCGAGCGAGATCAGTTCCAGCGCAAAGCGCAGATGATTGTCGAGGTTGGACGCATCGACCACGACGATCAGGGCGTCGGGCAGCCGCTCCCCCGTCTGGCGGCCCAGCACCACGTCGCGCGTCACCTGTTCGTCCGGGCTGGTGGGATCGAGGCTGTACGTGCCCGGCAGGTCGACCAGTTCGACCGGGCGGCCATCGGACAGCGAAAGCCGCCCCGCCTTGCGCTCGACCGTGACGCCGGGATAATTGCCCAGCTTCTGCCGCGCCCCCGTCAGCGCGTTGAACAGCGCGCTCTTGCCTGCATTGGGATTGCCGACCAGCGCCACGAGCGGAAAGGCGCTCATGCCTGTTCGTCCCGCGTGCCCAGCCGTACGGAGATGGCGGCCGCATGGGCGCGGCGCATTGCGATGGTCATCCGCCCGATCTTGCAGGCAATGGGGCCGCGCCCCAGCAGCCCGCCATGATGAAGCGCCTCGACATCGGCGCCCTCGATCAGGCCGAACTCGCGCAGCCGCTGACCATCGGTCGCCGACAGGGCGGTCCAATCGATCACATCCACATAAGCGGGCTGGCGCAGCGGCAGGTCAGTCAGGCGCAAGAGAAGGGCACTCGTTCACAGTTTCTGCGATTGACTATCAATACCGATAGGAAAAGGCCAGAGCCAATCACCTTGTCCCGGCGGGATCACACCGCGGGATCACACCGCCGGATAGCGGAGCCGTCCGATAAATCGCGCCAGACTCAGCCGCTCGCCGCCGCCCGCGCCCCTCCATCGCGCCTTGGTCCGTTCGAATCGCATTATCCCTTCGATGCGCCGGGCCAGGAAGGCGCGGCTGTCCTGCCACCCTTCGCTCTCATCATCGATGAAGACCAGCAGCGTCGCGGCATAGACCGCCGCCAGCGTCATGCGCTTGCTATAATGGTTGAAGTCGGTCGCATTGTCCCCGGCCGCGCGCCACATCATGTCGGCGGCGCGCCAGCCCAGACGGGCGGCGCGTGCCGCATTTTGCGGCATCGCCAGGATCGCGATCGCCCGGCGCAGCGCTTCCCTGTTTCCCGCCAGCAGGGATAGCCGCGCCTCCACCAGAGCCGTGATCCGCTGGCGGATGGACAAAGCGGATAATTTTTCCGGCGGCAACGCGTCCAGCATCGCCGCATCGATGCTGGCAAACCATGCGTCGATCATGTCCACCGCGCCCTCGCGGAAGGCAAGCTGCGCGATCTGCGGGTCTACTCCCGCTTGCGCCGCGGCCATGGCCACCGCTTCGGGCCGCCAGCCGTCGAAAGCCGCATGGTTGGGCAGGATGGGCGCGATCTTCGCGCGCACTTCATCCAGGGTCAGATCTTCTGCCGTCTGTGTCATACCAATATGGTAGGGCGGCGGCCTTCCTCGCACAAGCGTCAGTCCTTAATCGGAACCACATATATAATGTTGCAACATATCATCAGATATGATGTAACATCATCTAACCGCGCCAGAGAGTGCGGCAAGCGAAGGATGGAGGAAGCGATGGGCTTGATGACGGCGTCCGCCAATGGCGCGCACATGCAATCGGGATATCGAGGGGCGGGACGATCGCCCGTTGGCATCGGCGCGGCGATTGCCGTGCATGCGGTTGCAGGCGGGCTGTTCCTGCTGACGCCGCGAGAGGTCTACGCGCCCTATGTGCCGCAAATACTGATCGGCAACCAGATTCCGCTCACCCCGCCCCCGCCGCCCGAAAAGACCGATCAGCCGCCGGAGAGCAAGATCACGCCCAAGGCCCTGCCGGACCCTCTTCCCGCGCGCGTCGATCCGGCAATCGATTTTCCCCCGACCGGACCGGACATCAGGACCACTGATACCGTCACCAACACCAAGCCCGGCACCGTCGAAATTCTGCCGCCGCCGCCCGACCCCCCGCGCGAGGCGGTGCTGCGGGAAGCGCGAATCGATCCTCGCGCGCTGCCCGCCTTCCAGCCTGAATATCCCGGTTCCATGGTCCGTCAGGGTCTGGAAGGATCAGTCACGGTCCGCGTCACGATCAGCCCCGAAGGACGGGTGACCGCGATCGAGCGGCTGTCGGCCACCGACGAGGCATTCTGGATCGCGACCCGGCGGCATGCCCTGCGAAAATGGCGGTTCCAGCCCGCGACTCGCGATGGTGTCGCAATGGTCAGCAGCAAGGTCATGACCGTCCATTTCCGCCTCGCCGGCATCTAGAAAGCATCGGGCCGGAGCGGCTGGCGCACCCTTGCCAAGCGCCTTTTGCATCCGGCCCCGCCTTATCCTATATGTCCGCGATGACGATCTTTCCCCGTCCCGTGTCCCCCAAGAGCGCGCTGAGCGACCTGTGGAGCTATTTTCGCGAAAACAGGCCCCATAAATGGCCGCTCCTTGGCCTGTCGGCGGCGATGACGTGGCTCATCATCTGGGCGTTCATCGTTGACGCCAACACCAATACCATGCCCACCCGCAACCAGATCATCTATGTCCAGAGCTGGGATGCGAACCGGTCCGACGCGGCGGTGATCCTTCAGCAGAAGATGGATCTCGCCAGGCGCGAGGCGGCCTTGCAAAAGCGCCAGCGGGAAATGCAGGGCGTCGCCGATGTCTTCGGTATAGACTGGCGGGCCGAGGAAGCGCGCAACACCGCGCGGCGCAAGGAAGCGCTCAAACAGATCAACGCGCAACTCGACGCGCGCCTGGCAAAGGCGGAAGAGGCGGAAAAGAGCGCGCCTGAGATGGGACAGCCCTGAACCCCTGCCCATGAGCGCCGATGCCGCCGCCGACCGCCGCTTCATGCAGGCCGCCATCGCGCTGTCGGAGCGTGGGCGGGGGCTTTCCACGCCCAATCCCAATGTCGGCTGCCTGATCGTCAGGGACGGCGTGATCACCGGGCGTGGCTGGACGCAGAAGGGCGGGCGGCCCCATGCCGAGGCGCAGGCGCTGGAGGAAGCGCGGGACCGCGCCGAAGGGGCGACCGCCTATGTGACGCTGGAGCCCTGCTTCCATCTTTCCCCGCGCGGGCCGCGCTGCGCCGATCTGATGGCGCGCGCGGGCGTCCGCCGGGCCGTCATCGCGCTGCGCGATCCCGATCCGCGCACCGATGGGCAAGGGGCGGACTATCTGCGCGCGCGCGGCGTCGATGTCGAAATGGGATTGATGGCGGAGCAGGCTGCGGCGGCGATGCGCGGCTTCGTGCTGCGCCAGACGCTGGGCAGGCCTGCCGTCACCTTGAAGCTGGGCTTGTCGCTGGACGGTTGCATCGCGCTTGCAGACGGGTCGAGCCGCTGGATCACCGGAGAAGCCGCCCGCGCCCACGCGCATCTGGAACGCGCGCGCCATGACGCCATTCTGGTGGGCGGCGGCACCTTGCGCGCTGATGCGCCGCGTCTGGATGTGCGGCTGCCGGGGCTGGAGGACAGGTCGCCGCGCCGCCTGCTGCTGACCCGTCATGCAGCGCCCGATGGCTGGGAACGGATCGCCCGGCCGGACGATATAGCAACGCTGTCGCATGTCGATCATCTGATGGTTGAGGGCGGGGCGGAAACGGCCGCCGCCTTCCTCAGCGCCGATCTGGTCGACCGGCTGCTGCTCTATCGCGCGCCCATCCTGATCGGCGCGGGCCGCGCGGGCATTGCCGATATTGGCCTCACCGATCTCGCCGCCGCTCATGGCCGCTGGCGTCTTGCGGACGACCGGCGGCTGGGCGAAGACCGGCTGGAGGTTTACGAAAGGGTGCGCAGCGCCTAGGGCGCTGCCTAAGCAGCAGGATCGCAGACCATGTTCACCGGCATCATCACCGACATAGGCGAAATCCGTTCCGCGGAGCAGCGCGGCGACCTGCGCCTCGTCATCGGCTGCGGCTATGAGATGGATGGCGTGGCGATCGGCGCGTCCATCGCCTGTTCGGGCGCCTGCCTCACCATGGTGGAAAAGGGCGCGGACTGGTTCGCCGTCGATCTGTCGGCGGAAACGGTGGCGCGCACCGCGCCGGGCCTTTGGGAACAGGGCGGCCGCCTCAATCTCGAACGCGCGCTCAAGGTCGGCGACGAACTTGGCGGGCATATCGTCACCGGCCATGTCGACGGCATCGGAACGCTGGTGTCCGCCACGCCGGAGGGCGATTCGACCCGTCTGGTCATCGCCGCGCCCGCCGCTCTGGCGCCCGCCCTAGCCGCCAAGGGGTCGATCACCGTCGACGGCATTTCCCTGACGGTGAACGCCGTGGAGGATCAGCCCGATGGATCGGTGCATTTCGGCCTGAACATCATTCCGCATACGGCCGCCTCGACGACGCTCGACAGTCTGGTGCCCGGACGCACGTTCAACCTGGAGATCGACGTGCTGGCCCGCTATCTCGACCGGATGCAGAGCCTTCGCATCGCTTCCGTGTGATTTTCACTTGCCATAATCACATCACAGTGTGATAAATGGCTCCAGCAGCCGTCCGGCTATGGAGTCGTTTCATGTCTTCCTCTCTCATTGATACCGTCCGCTCCCTCGTCAACGAAGGGCGCATGTCCCGTTCCGGCCTTGCCCGTGCCGCCGGGCTCCACGCCAATTCCCTGCGGCGGCTGGGCGAAAGCGACTGGAATCCCACGGCCGAAACGCTGGGCAAGCTGGAAAGCTATCTGCTGCGGCGGGAAGGCGGCACAGCGCTCGCCTCGCCCGAAGAGATTATCGATGAAGCCCGTAACGGCCGCATGTTCATTCTGGTCGATGACGAGGATCGCGAAAATGAAGGGGACCTCGTGATCCCGGCGCAGATGGCTACGCCGGACGCGATCAACTTCATGGCGACGCATGGCCGCGGCCTGATCTGCCTTGCGCTCACCAAGGAAAGGGTCGATCATCTTGGCCTGGGGCTCATGAGCCGCAACAACGGCACGCGGCATGAAACCGCCTTCACCGTGTCGATCGAGGCGCGCGAAGGCGTCACCACCGGCATCAGCGCCGCCGACCGCGCCCGCACCATCTCCGTCGCGATCGACGGGTCGAAGGGGCCGGAAGATATCGTCACGCCCGGTCACGTCTTTCCGCTGGTCGCCAAGGATGGCGGCGTCCTCGTCCGCACCGGCCATACCGAGGCGGCGGTCGATGTCGCGCGCCTTGCGGGGCTCAACCCTTCCGGCGTCATCTGCGAGGTGATGAAGGACGACGGCACCATGGCCCGGCTCGACGACCTCATCCCCTTCGCCCAGAAGCATAAGATGAAGATCGGCACGATCCGCGATCTCATCGCCTACCGCCGCCGCCACGATCATATGGTGGAGCGCCGCGCCGAAGCCGCCTTCCACAGCAAATGGGGCGGCGACTGGAAGGCGATCAGCTTCTACAACCGCGCGACGCACAGCGAACAGCTTGTGCTGCAAAAGGGCCATGTCGTGCCGGACGAACCCACTCTGGTGCGCATGCATCAGCTATCGCTGCTGGACGATGTCTATGGGGCGACCGGCCCGCGCTCCGATCTGCTCGCCACCTCGATGGAAATCATCGCCAGGGAAGGCGCTGGCATCATCGTCGTGCTGACGCCCAGCGCGCAGAACGACTTCGTCAGCCGCATCCTGCGCCAGCGCGCGGGCAGCGACATGGACGAGCTGCGCGACTATGGCGTGGGCGCGCAGATTCTGGCGGAACTGGGCGTGCATGACATGATCCTGCTCACCAATTCGCATCACAGCCTGATCGCGCTGGACGGCTATGACCTGGCGGTGGTCGGTCACCGGCCCATCGAACTGTAAGGAAGCAGGAAGGATAAAGGGCCATGGCCAAGTTTCTGATCGTCGAAGCCCGTTTCTACGACCATCTCAACGACCTGCTGATCGAAGGCGCGGCCGCCGCGCTGGAGGAGGGCGGCCATAAATATGAGGTGGTGACCGTGCCCGGCGCGCTGGAAATTCCCGGCGCGGTGGCGCTGGCCGCGGAAACGGGGCGCTATGACGGCTTCATCGCGATCGGCGTCGTGATCCGGGGCGAAACCTATCATTTCGAAGTGGTGTCGAACGAAAGCGCGCGCGGCCTGATGGCGCTCAGCATGGACGGCATCGCCATCGGTAACGGCATATTGACGGTCGAAAACGAGGCGCAGGCGCTGACCCGCGCCAAACGGACCGAAAAGGACAAGGGCGGCGAAGCAGCCAAGGCGGCGATCGCCATGCTCGCGCTGCGCGACCGCTTCGGCGCTCTCTGATCAGGGCGTTCCGCGCGCAAGTTACGGGCCGCCCTCGACGGGGCGGCCCGTCTTCGTTCAGGCGGCCCGTTCCAGCGGCGGATAGTCGAGATAGCCCTCCGCGCCCTGCGTATAGAAAGTGTCCGGCTGCGCTTCATTGAGCGGCGCGCCCGCCGACAGCCGGTCCGGCAGGTCCGGGTTGGCGAGGAAGGGGCGGCCGAAGCTGATCGCCTGCGCCAGGCCGCTGTCCAGATCGGCCTGCGCGCTGGCCGCGTCATAATCGCTGTTCAGCACCAGCGGACCCGTGAAATGCTCGCGCACGATCGGCGACTGGCGCGGCACGTCCGATGCGCCCCGCGTTCCGTTGGGCTTGAGTTCACGCATCTCCAGGAAAGCGATGCCGATCGGCTCCAGCGCCTGGGCCACGGCGCGGGAAAGGCTGGCGGGATCGCTGTCGTCCGTGCCCTGCGATGTGCCGTTGAGTGAGACGCGCACGGCGGTCCGGCCCGCGCCGATCGCGTCCGCCACGGCCTGCGTTATCTCCCGCAGCAGCCGCGTGCGATTTTCCGGGCTGCCGCCATAGTCATCGTCGCGGTGATTGACGCCGTTGCGCAGAAATTCGTCGATCAGATAGCCGTTCGCCGCATGGATCTGAACGCCGTCGAACCCCGCCGACCGGGCATTGCGCGCTGCGCTCACATAGGTGGCGATCAGGCCGGGAATCTCCTCCAGCGTCAGGGCGCGCGGCTGCTCATAGGGGCGGTTGCCTTCATAGCTGTGCACATGGCCGGGCGCGGTCAGCGGGCTGGACGAGACGGGCTGTTCCCCCGTCACGCTCGAATGGACCAGACGGCCCATATGCCAAAGCTGGGCGAAGATGCGTCCGCCCGCGTCATGCACCGCCTGGGTGACCGGCTTCCACGCTTCCACCTGTTCGTCCGACCAGATGCCGGGCGCGTAGGGCCAGCCCAGCCCCTGCCGCGAAACGCCGGTGCCTTCGCTGATGATAAGGCCGGCCGAAGCCCGCTGCCGGTAATAATCCGCCATCATCGGGGTCGGCACATGGTCGCGTGTAGCACGCGCACGCGTCAGCGGCGCCATCAGCACACGGTTCGGCGCTATGATGTCGCCAAGTTGAACGGGGTCGAACAGGCTGACCATATTGTCCCTCTTTAATGGTTGCAAGATGCAACGGAAACGGTTGCGAACGGCAGTTGGTGGCTGATGTGCCGCCTTTCAACCCCGGTGCAAGCGGAAGGGTGGCTTTTCAGGGAAGAGTGAAGCCGGAGCGGAAGGCGCTGGCCAGCGTCGCCGCGTCCAGCGCCGGGAGGCGGGGCAGGCGGCCCAGCCGGGCCACCCGGCCAAGCTCAGGGATGATCCGCTCATTTTCCTCATGCGCGTCGCCGATGAAGGCGATCCCCGCGATCGTGACGCCCCGGTTGCGAAGCGCTTCGATGCTGAGCAGGCTGTGATTGATCGTGCCCAGCCCGGTGTGCGCGCACAGGATGACCGGCAGGCTCCAATGGGCGAAAAGGTCCGCCATCAGCAGCGTTTCGCTGACCGGAACGAGCACGCCGCCCGCCCCTTCGATCACCAGCGGCCCCTCCACGTCCGGCAGGGGAAGGCGATCGAGCCTGATCTCCACTCCGTCGATCCGCGCCGCCAGATGCGGGGAAGCGGGGGTGGTGAGGCGATAGGCTTCGGACAGGATGCGCGATGCGGGCAGGCCGGACAGCCGCGCAACGGTTTCCTTGTCGCCCTCCGGGGCGAGCCCCGCCTGCACCGGCTTCCAATAATGCGCGCCCAGCGCCCCGGCGAGGGCGGCGGCGAACACCGTCTTGCCGATGTCCGTGTCCGTGCCCGTGACGATGAAGCGGCTCATGCCAGCACCCGCCGCAATTCTTCCCCCAGCGCCAGCACGTCCGCGCGCCCGCTGTTCAGCGTCAGCGATATGCGCAACCGGCTGGTGCCCGGCGGCACGGTGGGCGGACGGATGCCGCGAATGTCGAACCCCGCTTCCTGCAAGGCCGCCGCCGCCGCCATTGCGCGCCTGTCCTCGCCCAGGATGACGGGGATGATCTGGCTGCGCGGCTTGGGCAGGCCCAGTGGCGCGCAAATGGCTTCGGCCGCGTCCACGCGCAGCGTGGCGAGGCGGGTGCGCAGGTCGTCCGCCTGCTCGATCCGGTCGATCGATGCCGACACGGCAACCGCCATCAGCGGCGACGGCGCGGTCGAGAAGATGAAGGCCCGCGCCCGGTTGATCAGATAGTCGATCAGGATGCGCGGCCCGCAGATCAGCGCGCCTTCCACCCCCATCGCCTTGCCGCAGGTGTGCAGGGTCACGACATTGTGCAGCCCGTCCAGCCCGGACGAAAGGCCGCGCCCGCCGGGGCCGGACACGCCCGTGCCATGCGCTTCGTCCAGGATCAGCATCGCTTCATGCCGGGCGGCGAGCGTGGCGAGATCGCTCAGCGGCGCCAGGTCCCCGTCCATCGAATAGAGCGTCTCGACCGCGATCCAGATCCTGCCCTTGCCTCCTTCGCCGCGCCATGCGGTGATCAGGTCGGCAAAGCTCTGCACATCATTGTGGCGCGCGAAGACCGCCGCCGCCTTCGACATGCGGATGCCGTCATGCACGCTGGCGTGGATCAGTTCGTCCGCGACGATCAGGTCGCCTCGCTGCGGCAGGGTGGAAAACAGCGCCAGATTCGCGGCGAAGCCATTGGCCATGAACAGCGCGGCCTGGGTGCGGAAGAAGGCGGCGGCCTTCGCCTCCAGCCCTTCATGTTCGGGCGCATTGCCCCGCAGCAGGCGCGATCCGCCGGACCCTACCGGCACGCCGCGCGCTACCGCATCGGCGACCGCCTGGCCGATGATCGGGTCCGACGCCAGGCCCAGATAGTCGTTGGAGGCGAAATCCCGCCCCGCCCGCGCGGTGAGCGCGCGCAAGCGGCCCCGTTTCTCAAGCGCCGCAAGCTGCGAGCGGAAGGGTTCGCTGGTCATGGCGCGGCCTATAGGCCCGCAGGGCTGACCGGAGCAAGCCGGACAGTAAACGGCCCCTCCTTCACCCGAAGGAGGGGCCGCATATTTACTGGAGCCTGACCGTCTTGCACGGAAGCATCCGCATCAGGGCTCCTTTCGTCACTCCGGGCTCGATCCGGGGTCCCGCTGCCTGGGCGACGTCAGCGAAGAAGCGGTGTGACGATCACTCAGGCATGATCAGGATCTAGCCCCCGTGCGCCAGCGCGGCGAGCAGAAGCAGGGCGACGATATTGGTGATCTTGATCATCGGATTGACGGCCGGACCCGCCGTGTCCTTGTAGGGATCACCCACGGTATCGCCGGTCACCGCCGCCTTGTGTGCTTCGGACCCCTTGCCGCCATGGTTGCCATCCTCGATATATTTCTTGGCATTGTCCCACGCGCCCCCGCCCGATGTCATGGAAAGGGCGACGAACAGGCCCGACACGATCACACCCAGCAGCAGCGCGCCAAGGGCGGCAAAGCCGTTGGGCGTTCCCGCCACGGCGGAGATCGCGAAATAGACGATGATCGGCGCGAGAACCGGCAGCAGCGAAGGAATGATCATCTCCTTGATCGCGGCGCGGGTGACCAGGTCCACCGTGCGGGCATAGTTGGGGCGTGACGTCCCTTCCATGATGCCGCTGTTGGTGGCGAACTGGTCGCGCACATCCTTGACCACGTCACCGGCCGCGCGGCCGACCGCCGTCATCCCCATCGCGCCGAACAGATAGGGCAGCAGCGCGCCCAGCAGCAGCCCGACGATGACATAGGGGTTGGACAGGCTGAAATCGACCGGCTCGGTAAGGCCCAGCGCCGAATTGTAGAATTTCAGGTCCTCCGTATAGGCCCCGAACAGCACCAGCGCCGCAAGGCCCGCAGAGCCGATGGCATAGCCCTTCGTCACCGCCTTGGTCGTGTTGCCCACGGCGTCCAGCGCATCGGTCTTGACGCGCACGCTGTCGTCGAGGTGCGACATCTCCGCGATCCCGCCCGCATTGTCGGTGACCGGGCCATAGGCGTCCAGCGCCACGACCATCCCGGCCAGCGCCAGCATGGCCGTCGCGGCGAAGGCGATGCCGATCAGCCCTGCAAGCTGGTAGGCGACGATGATGCCGACCACGATCACCAGCGTCGGCAGCGCCGTCGCTTCCAGGCTGACGGCCAGGCCCTGGATCACATTGGTGCCATGGCCGGTCTCCGACGCCCGCGCGATGCTGCGCACCGGGCGGTAATTGGTGCCGGTATAATATTCTGTGATCCAGACGATCAGCCCGGTCACCGCAAGGCCGACCATCATCGACCAGAAAAGCTCCATCCCCGTATAGCCGCCCAATCCTTCCAGATCGGTGCCGAAACGCGCGTCGATGTCGCCCAGCGTGAAGGCCGTTGCCGCGTAAAGGGCGGGGATGGACAGGATCGCCGTGGTCCAGAACCCCTTGTAGAGCGCGCCCATGATCGACTGGCTGGAACCAAGGCGGACCATATAGGTGCCGATGATCGACGTGATAATGCACACGCCGCCCACGATCAGCGGCAGCGCCATCAGCCGTTGCAGGAAGACATTGTCGACCCCCGTCACCAGCAGCGCCGTCAGCACCATGGTGGCGCCAACCGTCACCACATAGGTTTCGAACAGGTCGGCCGCCATGCCCGCGCAGTCGCCGACATTGTCGCCCACATTGTCGGCGATGACGGCCGGATTGCGCGGGTCATCCTCCGGGATGCCCGCCTCCACCTTGCCGACAAGGTCCGCGCCCACGTCCGCCGCCTTGGTGAAGATGCCGCCGCCCAGACGCGCGAAGATGGAAATGAGGCTCGCGCCGAAAGCCAGAGCGACAAGGGAGTCGATCACCAGCCGGTCGTCGGGCGCATGGCCCGCAGGTCCGGTCAGATACCAGAAGAACAGGCTGATCGCGAGCAGCGCCAGCCCCGCAACCAGCATGCCGGTGATCGCGCCCGCCCGGAAGGCGACCGTCAATCCGCTTTGCAGCGTGCCGCGCGCCGCTTCGGCCGTGCGCACATTGGCGCGCACCGAAATGTTCATGCCGATGAAGCCCGCCGCGCCCGAAAGGATCGCGCCGATCAGGAAGCCGATGGCGGACGTCGCGCCCAGAAAGATGAAGACGACCGCGGCGACCACCACCCCGACCATCCCGATGGTCATATATTGGCGGCTGAGATAGGCCTTCGCGCCTTCCTGGATCGCGCCCGCGATCGCCTGCATGGTGTCGTTGCCAGCGGAGGCCGCCAGCACCTGACGGCTGGTGAATAGGCCGTAGAGCAGGGCCAGCAGCCCGCACCCTATGGCGATATAGACAATCTGCATGGATGTTCCTCTCCCCCTGTTATCCCTGTCATCGGCCGCTCCGCAGGGAATGACGGGCGGGCGAATGGCGCATAGGCGGGCGGCCGGACTCCATGCGTCCGGCATCGGGCACCGCGTCAATCAGCATCGCAGGTCTCGCATAGTAGCGGTCCAACCGGCTGAGAATGGGATCGGGGGCAAGCTACAGGGCGGACCGCCCGCGTCAAGCGGTTACGGAACTGACATGAATCAAGACGTTGCGGCGGGCCGCTCAGCCATGCTCCCAGCCGAGCCGCTCGGGCAGTGGCACGGGCACGCCATCGATGCGCAGCGTCAGGCCCGATCCCGGCGCGAACGTCCCTACGGGAATCGCGCGGACCGGCGGCGCGGCTCCGGCGGGCAGGGCAAAGAGCAGCTCATAATCATCGCCAGCGCTGGCGGCGGCGATCTGGACCGCCGTGCTCGCGCCCCGCGCCGCCTCGAATGCCGGGGACAGGGGAATATGATCGATGACCAGCGCCACCCCGCTCGCCTCCGCCATGCGGGCGGCGTCGATCAGCAGGCCGTCCGACAGGTCCATCATGGCATGCGCATGCGGGCTCAGCAGCGCGCCTTCGGACAGGCAGGGGCGGGGCCGCCGATAGGCTTCGACCAAGGGCCCCGACGCGGCGGGATCGGCGCGCAACAGCTCAAGCCCGGCGCCCGCATCGCCCACCGGGCCCGTCAGGTACAGCCGGTCGCCCGCCTTCGCGCCGCTGCGCGCGGGCACCGGACCCGCAGCCTCGCCGATCGCCGTCAGGCTGTAGCAGCGCGCGCTGCCCCTGGGCATCTGCACGGTATCGCCGCCCAGCAGCGGCATGGCATGGCGGTTCAGCGCTTCCCCCAGCCCCTGAAGAAAGGCCGCGTCCCACGCATCGTCGCCGGACAGCGCATAGTTCAGCAGGCATCCCACCGGCCTCGCGCCCTTGGCGGCGAGGTCGGAAAGGTTCACCGCCGCCAGCTTCCACCCGATATCGGCGGGCGGATCGGCGGGCAGGTAATGCACCCCCTCCACCATCGTGTCGCTGGTCAGGATCAGGCGCGCACCGCCCATTTCCAGCAGCGCCGCATCGTCCTGCAAGCCACGCGCGGCCGGATCGTTCGCAAGCAGGCGGAGCAGGGTGAGGAAGCGGGATTCAGCGGACATCACTTGGCTCCCTTCTTGCTCACCGCGGAAGCACGCCGCCTCTACTTGCGCACATCCTTCGCCACCGCATCCAGCAGGCCGTTGACGAACCCCGCCTCGCGCTTGTCGTAGAAGGCGTGGGCGACATCGACATATTCGCTGATCACGGTGGCGGTCGGCACGTCCCTGCGCGCCATCAGTTCATAGCTGCCCGCGCGCAATATCTGCCGCATCGGCTTGTCCAGCCGCTCCAGGCTCCATCCCTGCGACAGCCGCGCCTTGACCAGCCCGTCAATCTCCTCGCGCCGCTTGTCCACGCCCGTGACCAGATCGTCGAAGAAAGCTTCCTCGGCATCGGCATAGGTCACGTCCTCGATCGTCGCGCCAAGCCGGTGCTGGTGGAATTCATGCAGCAGCGCGGCGAGCGGCGTGCCCTCCATCTCCAGCTGATAAAGCGCCTGAACCGCGGCAAGGCGCGCGGCGGAGCGGGATTTGGAGCGTTCGTTCATAAGCGTCTTCTATTCCGTTCGGTTTTCGCTATCCCAGCCGCAACGCCACCGAAGCCGCGTGCGCCGGAAGCCCCTCCGCCTCCGCCAGCGCAACCGCAGCAGGGCCGATCGCCCCGATCGCCCCCTTGTCGAGGCTCAGGAAGCTGGTGCGCTTCATGAAGTCGAGCACCGACAGCCCCGACGAAAAGCGCGCCCGGCGGCCGGTCGGCAGCACATGGTTGGGTCCAGCGACATAATCGCCCACCGCTTCGGGCGTCATGCGGCCCAGGAACACCGATCCTGCATGACGGACCTGCGCGAACAATGCGTCTGGATCATCGACCGCAAGCTCCAGATGCTCGGCCGCCAGCCGGTCGACCAGCGGCATCGCCTCTTCAAGGTCCCGGACCAGAATGATCGCGCCGTTGTTCGCCCAGCTCGTGGCCGCGACCGCCTGCGTCGACAGCAGCGGCAGCCGCTCGTCCACGGCCTTGGCAACCGCGTCGGCGAAAGCAGCGTCATCGGTGAACAGGATCGACTGGCTGGTCGGATCATGTTCTGACTGGCTGAGCAGGTCGGCCGCGATCCAGCGGGGATCATTGCTGCCGTCGGCCACCACGACGATTTCGGACGGGCCCGCCACCATGTCGATGCCGACCACGCCGTAAAGCTGCCGCTTGGCCTCCGCGACCCAGGCATTGCCGGGGCCGGTGATGACGTCCACCGGCCTGATCCGGCCCGTGCCATAGGCCAGCGCAGCCACCGCCTGCGCGCCGCCGACGCGCCAGATTTCCTCGATCCCCGCGATGCTCGCCGCCGCCAGCACCAGCGGATTGATCTCCCCATTGGGGGTCGGCGTCACCATGGCGATGCGCGAAACGCCCGCAACCTTGGCGGGAATGGCGTTCATCAGCAGGGAACTGGGATAGGCCGCCCGGCCGCCGGGCACGTAAAGCCCCGCCGCATCCACCGGCCGCCAGCGCGCGCCCAGCCGCACCCCGGCGGCGTCGGTGCCGTCGCTGTCCTGCGGCTTCTGCTTTTCATGATAGGCGGTGATGCGCGCGGCCGCCAGTTCCAGCGCATCGCGCAATTCGCGCGAAATGCCGTCCAGCGCCGCGCGGCACTCGGCCGGGCTCACCGCCCAGCCGCTGGCGTTCAGGTCGTGGCGGTCGAACCGGCTGGTATAATCGGCCAGCGCTTCATCCCCCTCGGCGCGCACGCGCTTGAGGATCGCGGTCACGTCGCGCGACACATCCTCGTCCGCTTCCCGCCGCGCATCGACCAGCGCGGTGAAGGCGGCGGCAAAATCCGCGTCGCGGCTGTCCAGCCTAAGCGGCATCCTTGCCTCCAGCAGCAGCCTTGCGGAACGCCTCAACCAGCGGCGTCAGGTCCGCCGACCGCATCTTGTAGGCGGCGCGATTGACGATCAGCCGCGCGGACACGGGCATGATCACATGCGTCTCGACCAGCCCGTTCGCCTTCAACGTCGCGCCCGACGACACCAGATCGACGATGCGCCGCGACAGGCCCAGCGAAGGCGCAAGCTCCATCGCGCCGTTCAGCTTCACGCATTCCGCCTGGATGCCGCGCGCTTCATAATATTTGCGGGTCAGATGGGGATATTTGGTGGCGACGCGCACATGGCTCATCGCCGCCTCATCCTCATCGGAAAGGCCCACCGGCTCGGCGATCGACAGGCGGCAATGGCCGATGTCCAGATCGACCGGAGCATAAAGCTCGGAATAATCGAATTCCTCCACCACGTCCGATCCGACGATGCCGATCTGCGCCGCGCCATGGGCGACGAAGGTGGCGACGTCGAACGCCCGCACCCGGATGATCGAGATGCCGGGCCGGTTGGTGGCGAAGCGCAGCGCCCGGCTTTTCTTGTCATGAAACTCCGCCTCCGGCTCGATACCGGCGCGCGCGAGCATCGGCAGCGCTTCTTCCAGGATGCGGCCCTTGGGAATGGCGAAGGTGAGGGGACGAGTCATGACCGGCGCGCCTTACTTGGCAGGGGAAGAAAGGGCAAGGTTCGCCATCTAATCCTCCCTGCGCGAAGCGTCGGGAGGGGAACCATCCGCAAAGCGGATGGTGGAGGGGAGGATGCGCAACGCCAGCTTGCTTCCCTCCACCGGCCCACGCCCGGCAGAGGAAAGGTCGTCTCACGCCACCTCCGCCAACGCCCCTTCCGTTTCCGCAATCCATCCGCCGCCCAGCACCCGGTCGCCCGCATAGAGCACCGCCGCCTGCCCCGGCGCGACGCCATATTCGGGCGCGGCGAAGACCAATCGGCCGCCCTCCAGCCGCGCGGGCACAGGCTTCGCCATCGACCGTACCTTGGCGCTTAGCGGCCCTGCAAATCCGCCGCCCAGCCAGTTGATATCCTCCAGCCGCGCCGCCGACACCGCCAGCGCCGCCTTGGGCCCGACGATGACGCGCCGCCCTGCCGCATCCAGCCGCACGACATAGAGCGGCTCGGCCTGCCCGCCGATTTCCAGCCCCTTGCGCTGGCCGACCGTATAATGGATCAGCCCCTTGTGCGCGCCCAGCACGCGGCCATCGACATGGACGATGTCGCCGCTTTCGTCCGCATCGGGGCGCAGCTTGCGCACGATCTTCGCATAATCGCCGTCCGGCACGAAGCAGATGTCCTGGCTGTCGGGCTTCATCGCCACCGCCAGCCCCAGTTCGGCCGCGATCTCGCGCACCTGCGGCTTGGGCATTCCCCCCAATGGAAAGCGCAGATAGTCGAGCTGCGCCTGCGTCGTCGCGAACAGGAAATAGCTCTGGTCCCGCGCGGGATCGGCGGCGCGGTGCAGTTCCGCGCCGTCCGGCCCCTCGACCCGGCGCACATAATGGCCGGTCGCCAGGCAATCGGCGCCCAAGTCGCGGGCGATCTGGAACAGGTCGGTGAACTTCACCCCCATATTGCATTTGACGCAGGGGATGGGCGTGCGGCCCGCCATATATTCGTCGGCGAAGTCAGCGATCACGGAATCGCGAAAGCGGCTTTCATAATCAAAGACATAGTGGGCGATGCCGATCCGGTCGGCGACGGCGCGCGCGTCGCGGATGTCCTGCCCGGCGCAGCAGCTTCCAGTCCGGCCCACCGCCGCGCCATGATCGTAAAGTTGCAGCGTCACGCCGATGGTTTCCGCCCCGGTGCGCGCGGCCAGCGCGGCGACGACGCTCGAATCGACTCCGCCCGACATGGCGACGACGATCCGCCGCTGCGACAGCGGCTCTGGCAGTTGGAACTGGGGCAGCATGGCCGCGCATATAGGCGCGCGCGCGCCAGCATTCCAGCGGGATTCCGCGTGATCCCGGTTCATGCCGGAACGGCGGGCGGAGTTTACCGGACCTTATCCTTTCGCCGGTACTGATGGCCCCCATGGATCTGAGCTTCCTCAGGGCAGGCGGGCTGAAACCCGCTCATGCCAGACCCGCCGCCCGGCCGCACGCGCCGGTCTGGCCGATGCTGCGCGCTGCTTCGGCAGCGGCGCAGGCGGCCAGCCCGACCGCCCAGGCCGTGGCCGGGGTCCTGCGGGGGCAGGAAAGGCAGGAGGACTGGATCCAGGAACTGGCCGAAATCTTCGCGCCCCGTTCCAGCGGCATGATCGACGCCGTACGGCCGACGGGCAGCTTTAACCCGTTGATCGCAGAGCATTTAAGAGTGGGACAAGGATGATGAAGGGGGCGTTTACCGTGGCGCTTTAGCCGATGTTCAGGGCTGATGCGCATACCGGTGGCCGCTGCTGAACTCAGGCAACGCCAGTGCCGCTTTTTGAGGGTGAGAATGATAGAAAATCAGAAAATCCGGCCTGCTCAGGTCGTCGGGCCGCTTGGAGAACCCTTGACGCTGGACAGCCTGCCGCCAGTGGACACGACGCGCTGGGTCGTGCGCCGCAAGGCCGAGGTGGTCGCAGCCGTCAACGGTGGCCTTCTGACTGTGGATGAAGCGTGCGCGCGCTATTCGCTCACGCTGGAGGAATTTGCCGGCTGGCAGCGCGCGGTGGATCGTTCGGGCATGCACGGCCTGCGCGTGACCCGCATTCAATATTACAAGTCGCTCTACGAACGGCAGCAGAAATATTGAAGCCCGCGCCTTCCGGGCGATGAATGGCATGGAAGGCCGCCGGGCGATGTTCCGGCGGCCTTTTTCATGCGCACCGCTCCGCCGCCCGCCCCCGCGCGCGCAAATCGTTTCCCTGCCAGAAACATTTTCGGGAACGCGAAGCCGACTTCTCCGTTGAATAGGGCAGCCAACCCGCTGGGGGCGCTGGTCCAAGGAGAGTGTGAGATGGGTATCATTTTGTGGCTTGTTGTTGGCGGCATCATTGGCTGGCTCGCCAGCATGATCATGCGCACGGATGCGCAGCAGGGCATCCTTCTGAATATCGTCGTCGGCATCGTCGGCGCGTTCATCGGCGGCCTGATATTCAGCGGCGGATCGATCAATGACGGTCTGACGCTCTACAGCTTCCTGGTCTCCCTGGTGGGCGCCATCGTGCTGCTCGCCATCGTCAACCTGGTGCGTCGCGGATCGGTTCGCTAACTGATCCAGCTCAGCTGGCGGGTAAAGAGGGCTGCGTCCTTGGCGACGCGGCCCTTTTTCGCGTTTGCGCCGCGCGTCAGCCCCGCCGCCCCAGCCAGCGGTAGAGCGCGAGCACCGCGATCGATCCCAGAACCGCCGCGATGAAGCCCGCCCTTTCACCGGGCGCATACACCCCCGTCATCCGCCCCACATAGCCCGCCAGCAAGGCGCCCGCGATGCCGAGCAGCAGCGTCACGACGCATCCGCCCGGATCGCGTCCCGGCATCACCAGCCTGGCGGCCGCGCCCGCGAGCAGGCCGATGATGATCCATCCCAGCAGGTCCATCCCCATTCTCCCCCCTTCGCCGCGCGCATAGCGCCATATCGGCGCGCCCTTGGCAAGCCGCGCGCCTGTCCTTGTCCCTGCGCAACGATGTTGCCGCGCCGCCCGGCAGGATGATATTGAGGCTTGAGCTAGGTGCTATATTTATATAATACAGCCCGGCATTTCAGGCAGCCCCGCCGGAAGATGGAGCAGGATGAATTACGAGACTCAGCTGGCCGGGGATGTCCCCGCGCACGTCTTCGGCGAGGAACAGCCGCGTCCACGCCGGCGCGGGCTGATGATCGGCGCGGCCATCGCCATTCTTCTGATCGCCGCCGCCGCATGGGCGATCCTGCACGGCAAGGGCGGCGAACCGGCCGCCGCGGTGGAGCAGGCGCCGGTCGTCACCGTCATCGTCCCCGGCCAGTCCATGGTGGAACAGACGGTCAGCGGCACCGGATCGCTCGCCGCGCGGGTGGAAATGCCCGTGGGCGTGGTCGGCGAAGGGGGCGAGGTCAGGCGGGTCCTGGTGCAGCCGGGCGATTGGGTGCGGGCGGGGCAGGTCCTGGCGGTGATCGAACGTTCCGTGCAGAGCGAGCAGATCCGCTCGCTCGCCGCCCAGGTGGAGGTTGCCCGCGCCGACGCCAAGCTGGCGCAGGCGCAGCTCGACCGCGCGAAGGCGCTGGTGAAGCGCGGCTTCATCAGCCAGGCGGATATCGATCAGCGCACCGCCACGCGCGACGCCGCCAATGCGCGGGTGAACGTCGCCGCCGCCCAGCTCGCCGAACAGCGCGCCCGCACCGGCCGCCTGGACATTCGCGCGCCCGGCGCGGGTCTGGTGCTGACACGCGATGTCGAGCCCGGCCAGATCGTCGGGTCAGGCAGCGGCGTCCTCTTCCGCATGGCCAGGGACGGCGCGATGGAGATGCTGGCGCAGGTCAGCGAAGGCGATCTCGCGCGGCTGCGCCCCGGCAATCAGGCAACGGTCACGCCGGTGGGCAGCACCGAAAGGATCGCCGGGCGGATCTGGCAGGTGTCGCCGGTTGTCGATCCGCAGACGCGGCAGGGCATCGCCCGCATCGCCATTCCCTATAATCGCGCGATCCGGCCGGGCGGCTTTGCCTCCGCCACGATCGTCAGCGGCGCGGCGACAGCGCCGATGCTGCCGGAATCGGCGGTGCAGACTGATGCGAAGGGGCATTATGTCTATATCGTGGACGGCCGTAATCAGGCGGTGCGCCGCGATGTCGAAATCGGGCAGGTGTCCGACAAGGGAGTCGCGATCACCAGCGGCCTGACCGGCACGGAGCATGTGGTGCTCTCGGCGGGCGCCTTCCTGGCCCCTGGCCAGAAGGTCAGGCCCGAAGTGCGCAAGGCAGGCTGATCGTGAGCGCGCTTTTCCGGCGCGCAGGGTGGAACAGGGGCAGGAAGCCGTCATGAGTTTTCGCAATATTTCCGCCTGGGCCATCCGCAACCCCGTGTCGCCGCTCGTGCTGTTCGCCGCGCTGCTGCTCGCCGGGCTGGTCAGCTTCATGCGCATGGACGTGAACCAGCAGCCGGACATCAGCTTTCCGGTCGCGCAGGTGATCGTGCTGCAACCCGGCGCCGCGCCGCCGGAACTGGAAACCCAGGTCACCCAGAGGGTGGAAGCGGCCGTGCGCGGCATCAGCGGGGTCGATGAAATCACCTCGGTCGTGTCGGAAGGGCAATCGATGACGGTTGTCCAATTCCAGATCGGCACGCCCGTCGACCGCGCCGTCAATGACGTCAAGAACGCCGTCGACCAGATCCGCAGCGACCTTCCCGAAGGCATATTGGAACCGCAGGTCACCCGGCTCGACATCGAAGGCGGGCCGATCGCCTATTTCAGCGCCGAAGCCACCGACATGACGCTGGAGGAGCTTTCCTGGTATGTCGACAACACCATCGCCAAGCGGCTGCTGGCGGTGCCCGGCATGGCGGCGGTCAAGCGCGGCGGCGGCGTCAGCCGGGAAATCCGCGTCATCCTCGACCCGGCCAAGCTGCAATCGCACGGCGTCACCGCTGCCCAGGTCAACCAGCAATTGCAGCAGGTGAACATCAACAGCGCGGGCGGCCGGACGGAGATTGCGGGCGCGGAACAGGCCATCCGCGTGCTCGGCAACGCCCGCAACGCCTATGCGCTGGGCCAGACGCAGATCGCCATTCCGGGCGGCCGCACCGTCAAGCTCGCCGATCTCGCCAATGTGCGCGATATGTACGCCGAACAGCGGTCCCTGTCGCTGATGAACGGGCGGCAGGTCACCAGCTTCAGCCTGGAAAAGGCGAAGGGTTCGTCTGACGTGACCGTGTACGAGGAAGCCCAGAAGGTCCTGGACAAGCTGCGCAAGGAAAATCCCAAGGTCCGCTACAAGCAGCTTTTCAGCACCGTCGATTACACCAAGAGCCAATATCATTCGGCCATGCAGGCGATGATCGAAGGCGCGGTGCTGGCCGTCGTCATCGTGTTCCTGTTCCTGCGCGACTGGCGCGCGACGATCATCGCCGCGCTCGCCATTCCCCTGTCCGCCATCCCCGCCTTCTGGTTCATGGAGATGATGGGCTTCACGCTCAACATGACGTCCCTGCTGGCGCTCAGTCTGGTGGCGGGCGTGCTGGTGGACGACGCGATCGTGGAGATCGAGAATATCGTCCGCCACATGCGCATGGGCAAAAGCGCCTATCAGGCCGCGATCGACGCCGCTGACGAAATCGGGCTTGCGGTGCTGGCGACGACCATGGCGATCGTCGCCGTGTTCCTGCCGGTCGGCCTGATGCCCGGCGTATCGGGCCAGTTCTTCATCCAGTTCGGCATGACCGTGGTCGTCGCCGTGCTGCTCAGCCTCGCGGTCGCGCGCCTCATCACTCCCATGGTCGCGGCCTATTTCCTGAAAGCGCATGGCCAGGAAAGCCATGGCGAAGGCTGGCTGATGGACGTCTATATGTCCGTCCTGCGCTGGTCGCTGGACGAACGCCGCGCGATCGCGCACCGGGCGCGCGGCGGCCGGGCGCGGTTCAGCGCATGGCTGCGCGACCATCGCATCTGGACGGTGGGGATCGGCGTCCTCGCCTTCCTGTCCACCCTGCTGGCCTTCGGCACGCTTCCCATGGCGTTCCAGCCGTCGATCGACACCGATTTCAGCCAGGTGAAGATCGAAATGGTGCCCGGCAGCACGCTGGAGCAGACCACGGCCGTCACCCGGCGGATCGCCGACATGCTGGTGGCCGAACGGCAGGTGGTCGATGCCGCATTCTCCGATATCGAAACGACCGGCGCCGACATCTACCTGACCTTGAAGAAGGACCGGCCGATGACCTCGGTCGAATGGGAACGCAAGGTCGCGCCCAGATTCCAGCAGGTCGCCGACGCGCGGGTGAATTTCCAGTCGCAGGCGGGCGGCGGCTTTGGCCGTGACGTGACCATCATGCTGGGCGGGGAGGACCCGGACCTGCTGGAGCGGACCGCGAACAAGCTGGTGGCGGAGATGGCGGGGGTCAAGGAAATCCGCGCGCCCCGCGTTCAGGGCGACATGAGCCGCCCGGAAATCATCATCAAGCCGCGTTTCGACCTCGCCGCCAGCCTGGGCGTCACCACGGCCGCGCTCAGCCAGACGATCCGCGTCGCGACGATCGGCGACATCGACCAGAACAGCGCCAAATTCTCGCTGTCCGACCGCCAGATCCCGATCCGCGTCTCGGTCGCGGAGGATAGCCGCCGCGACATCGCCACCATCGAAAACATGCCCGTGCCGACCGTCAATGGCGGATCGGTCCCGCTCAAGGTCGTCGCCGACATCGAATTCGGCGCTGGGCCGACGCAAATCCGCCGCTACAACCAGGCCCGCCGCATCGTCGTGGGCGCGGACTTCGCGCCCGGCATCGTCAGCAGCCAGGCCATGGGCAAGATCAACGCCCTGCCCACCATGAAGGCGGTGAATGACGGCGCGATCCCCGGCATTCAGAAGATCACCACCGGCGAAGCCAAATGGCAGGTGGAACTGGTCAAGAATTTCGTCGTCGCGGTCGTCTCCGGCATCCTGCTGGTGCTGGCGGTGCTGACCCTGCTCTACAAGCGGCTGATGCCGCCCTTCGTCAATCTGGGGTCGCTGCTGCTCGCTCCGCTGGGCGGCGCCATCGCCCTTCACCTGACCGGCCATCCCATTTCCATGCCGGTGCTGATCGGGCTGCTGATGCTGCTGGGCATCGTCGCCAAGAACTCGATCCTGGTCATCGATTTCGCGCTGGAGGAGATACAGAAGGGCGTGCCCCGTTTCGAAGCGATCGTCGATGCGGGCCACAAGCGCGCGCAGCCGATCGTCATGACCACCGTCGCCATGGTGGCGGGCATGGTGCCCACGGCCCTGTCGCTGGGCGGCGACAGCGCGTGGCGATCGCCCATGGGCATCACGGTGATCGGCGGCCTGCTGCTCTCCACCGTGCTGACGCTGGTGATCGTCCCTGCGACGTTCAGCCTCGCCTTGGGGATAGAGGAATGGATCGGCCCGCGCCTCGGCCGCCGTTTCCTGACCTACAAGCCGGGGGACGACAGCGCCCATGCGGGCGTCACTCATCCGGCGGAATGAATCGGCGCGCCGCCGCGGGAAAGAATGCCTTCATGCGAAAAGAAGTGCTTGCCTGAACGAAACGGCGGCGTAACCGTTGGTCGGCCATGAAGCTGCTTTCCGCATCCCTGCCCTCCGCCGGCGGCCCTGTTCATCCGGCGCGGCGGATGCGGATGGTGGCGACGGGCATGCTGCTCGCCATGGCGCTGCTGTTCATCGCCGCCCGTGCAACCGTCCACCTTCACCCCGCCATCGCCTTCGTGCAGGCCTTTGCCGAAGCCGCGATGGTCGGCGGCCTTGCCGACTGGTTCGCCGTGACCGCCCTGTTCCGCCACCCGCTGGGCCTGCCCATCCCGCACACGGCGATCATCCCGCGCAACAAGGACCGGATCGGCGATACGCTGGCGCTGTTCCTGCGCGACAATTTCCTCACCCCCGCCGTGGTCGCGCGGCGGATGCAGCGGCTGGACGTCGCGGGCGCGGCTGGGCGCTTCCTCGCCAGCCCCTCCGGCGGCGACGGGCGGCTCCGCGAAGGCGCGACCCGGCTCGCCGCCGACATGCTGGAGGCGCTGGACCAGGAACGGCTGGGCGGCATGGTGAAGGGCGCGATCGCCCAGCGGCTGCGGGCGATGAACCTCGCGCCCCTTATCGGTCAGGCGCTGGAGGCGGCGATGCGCGACGGCCGCCATGCGCCGGTCATGGACGGCATCATCCATTGGGCCGACCGCACGCTGGAGGCGAACGACCATCTGGTGCGGCAGATGGTGCACGAACGATCGGGGAAGATCCTGCGCTGGACCGGCCTTGATGAAAATGTCGCCAACGCCATCATCGACGGGCTGCGGCGCTTGCTGGCGGACATGGCGGCCGACCCCGGTCACAGCCTGCGGCAGAAGGCGGAGGAGGGGATGGCCAGGCTGGCGGACGACCTTCAGCATGATCCCGCCATGCAGGCGCGGGTGGCGCGCATCCGTGACGAGATCGTGGACAATCCGGCGATGCAGCGCTGGATCGACGGCCTGTGGGAACAGGCGCGGTCGGGCCTGCTGCGCGCCGTGCGCGACCCCGGCAAAGCGATGGCCGGACGCCTGGGCGAGGCGCTCAGGCAGCTTGGCGGCACCTTGCAGGAAGATGCCCGGCTGCGGCTGCTGGTCAACCGCTTCGTGCGGCGGGCGGCGGTGGGCGCGACCGCGGCCTATGGAGATTCGATCGTGACGCTGGTCAGCGAAACGGTGCGCGGCTGGGACGCGGGAACCGTCACCAGCCGCCTGGAAAATGCCGTGGGCCGCGATCTTCAATATATCCGCATCAACGGCACGCTGGTCGGCGGGCTTGTCGGGCTTGCGATACACACTGTGGACACGCTGCTCTGACCGGCGCGGCGGTCCGCGGCATCCTCAAAAACTCCCGGCTTTTCGACAAACAACATGGACTTCGCCCCTGCTGCTGGGCCAATTCACAGGCTCGGACAAAGCAAGGGACGCTTTCATGAAAACTATCCTCCTCGGTGCGGCGGCGTGCGCGCTGACGCTGGGCGCCGCCATCGCGCAGGCCGATCCGCCCAGGCCCGCTTATGGCAGCTACGGGTTCGACACGAAGGGCATGGACCCTTCGGTCAAGCCGGGCGACGACTTCTACCTCCACGCCAATGGCGGCTGGGCCAAGGCGACGCCGATCCCGCCGGACAAGTCCAACTATGGCGCGTTCAACGTGCTGGACGATCTGTCGCGCGAACGGACGCGCGGCATATTGGAAGGTGCGAAGGCGGATCGCTCCAGCCGCATCGGCCTTGCCTATGCCAGCTATCTCGATGCCGCCACGGTGGAAGCCAGGGGCCTTGCCCCCGTGCAGCCCTGGATGGCGCGGGTGAAGGCGATCCGGGACAAGGCCGATTATGCGCGCGCCGCAGCGGAAGCTGCCCGCGCGGGCATATCGGGACCCTTCGCCTTCTATGTCGGGCAGGATGACAAGGACCCCGAAACCTACACCTTGATCCTGCGTCAGGGCGGCCTCGGCCTTCCCGACCGCGACTTCTACCTCCAGCAGGATGAGAAGATGGCGGCCATCCGCACCGCCTATCTCGCGCATCTGGAACAGATGCTGACCCTGGCGGGCGAAAGCGATGCGAAGGCGCGCGCCGCCGCCCTGATGGCGTTCGAAACCGACATCGCCAAGGTCCACTGGACCCAGGTCGACAGCCGCGACGCCGACAAGACCTATAACAAGATGACCCTCGCCGATTTGCAGAAAAGCGCGCCAGGCTTCGACTTCACCCGCTATTTCGCCGCTAACCGGCTGAACCCCGCCACCCTGCTCGTGTCCCAGCCCAGCGCGGTGACGGGCGAAGCGGCGCTCATCGCCAACGCCCCGCTCGGCGTGCTCAAGGATGCGCTGCTGCTCCGCGCCCTCCATGCCTATGCGACCTATCTGCCCGACCGGATCGCCGATGCCGACTTCGCCTTTTACGGCACGATCCTGTCCGGCACGCCCCAGCGCGAGGAACGGTGGAAGCGCGCCGTCGGCTTCGTCAAGGAAGCGATGGGCGATGAAGTGGGGAAGCTCTATGTCGCCCGCTACTTCCCGCCCGAAACCAAGGCGGCGATGGACCAGCTGGTGAAGAATGTCATCGCCGCCATGGGCCGCCGCATCGACGGCCTCAGCTGGATGAGCGATGCCGCAAAGGCGCGCGCCCATAAGAAGCTGGCCGCCTTCACGCCCAAGATCGGCTACCCGGACAAGTGGCGCGACTATAGCGGACTCACCGTCAAGGCGGACGATCTCTACGGCAATGCGCAGCGCGCCAATGCCCATGAGTTCGACTATCAAATGGGCAAGCTCGGCAAGCCGATCTACCGCTGGGAATGGCAGATGACGCCCATGGAGATCAACGCCTATGCCGATTTCGGCATGGTGGAGATCGTCTTTCCAGCCGCCATATTGCAGCCGCCCTTTTTCGACCCTCATGCCGATCCCGCCGTCAACTATGGCGGTATCGGCGCGGTGATCGGGCATGAACTGAGCCACCATTTCGACGATCAGGGCGCGAAATATGACGAAACCGGCAAGCTCAACCAGTGGTGGAGCGATGCCGATGTCGCCGCATTCAAGGCGCTGACGGACAAGCTGGTGAAGCAGTATGACGCCTATGAGCCGCTGCCCGGCGCGCATGTGAAGGGCGCCTTCACCCTGGGCGAAAATATCGGCGATCTGGCGGGCGTTGCCGTCGCGCTGGACGCCTATCACGCCTCGCTGGGCGGCAAGCCCGCGCCGGTGATCGACGGCACCACCGGCGATCAGCGCTTCTTCCTGGGCTGGGCGCAGGTGTGGCGGCGCAATTATCGCGAGCCGAATCTGCGCCAGCGGCTGGTCACGGACCCGCATTCGCCGTCGCAATTCCGGGCCAACACCGTCCGCAATTTCGATGAATGGTATGCGGCGTTCAAACCCCATCCCAGCGGGAAGATCTTTCTTGCGCCGCAGGACCGGGTGAAAATCTGGTGATCTAGCCGCCCGATCCCATTTCCCTGCCGCAACGATTCGCCGTTGCGGCAGGGCGTTGGCCTCGGCGGATCAGCCGAATGGCCGCCCGCCTGCCATCTTCCATATGCCACGACTCGCCGGAACGGCCTTTATCCCGGCTTCTCTCTTTCCCAGCTTGGGGGGCAGTAAAGCTAAGGAGAAGCATGTTGACGGGTTTCCATTCCTCTATGTTCCTGAAGGCTGGCCTCGCGTCGGCCGCCCTTTTCGCCTCGGCTCCGCTGCTCGCCCAGCAGGCCGCCACGCCCGCGACCCCGGCGACGCCAGCGGCTCCATCGGCTGGCGCGTCCACCTACAGCGATGCCGACATCAAGCAATTCGCTGCCGCCGCAGTGGCGGTCACCAAGATCCAGTCGGACACGACGATCTCGGAAGCCGACAAGCAGCCCAAGATGCTGGCCGCATTGCAGGCTTCGGGCATCGCGCCTGAAAAGTTCAACGCCATTGGCCAGGCAGCCGCCACCGACCCGGCGCTTCAGCAGCGCATCCAGGCAGCAGCCCCCGCTGCTCCGGCCCAGCCTGCGGCTCCGGCAACGCAAGCCACCCCGGCGAGCCCTGCCCAGCCGCAATAATATCGCGGCTCCATTGAGGGAGGTGCTTGGCCCGGCGCGCTTGCTACCTTAAGCGTCCGGCCATGACCTCCCCCATCTGGCACCCCTTCACCCAGCATGGCCTGGGCGAACCCATCCCCAAAGTCGTCCGCGCGCAAGGCGCTGTCCTGCATCTGGAAGATGGCCGCACCCTGATCGACGGCATATCCAGCTGGTGGGTGACGACTCACGGCCATTGCCACCCCCGCATCGCCGCAGCCATCGCCGCCCAGGCGCAGGCGCTCGATCAGCTCATCTTCGCTGGCTACACCCACGATCCTGCCGAAGAGGTGGCGCGCAGTCTCGTCGAGCTTGCCCCCCGCGCGGAAGGCCGGGACGCCCTGTCGCGCGTCTTCTTTTCCGACAGCGGTTCCACCGCCGTGGAAGTGGCGCTCAAGATGGCGCTCGGCTACTGGCACAATCGCGCGCTGGACGGCCTGTCCGCCCCGCGCCACCGCATCCTCGTCCTCGAACATGGCTATCATGGCGACACGATCGGCGCGATGTCTATCGGCGAGCGGGGAGTCTACAACGCCGCCTGGGCGCCGCTGCTCTTTGACGTCGGCACCATCCCCTTCCCGCATCCGGGCAGGGAAGGGGAGACGCTCGCCGCGCTGGAGGCTGCTTGCACCGCGCCGGAAAAGCCCGCTGCCCTGATCGTCGAGCCTCTCGTGCTGGGCGCGGGCGGCATGCTCATCTACGCCCCCGCCGTGCTGCGCGACATGGCGGCGATCTGCGCGCGGCACGATGTCCTTTTCATCGCTGACGAGGTGATGACCGGCTGGGGCCGCACCGGCACGCTTTTCGCCTGCGAACAGGCCGGGGTCGTGCCCGACATCATGGCGGTGGCGAAGGGGATCACCGGCGGCGCGCTTCCGCTCGCCGCGACGCTGGCCACGTCCCGCATCTTCGACGCTCATTATTCCACGGACCGGGCGCGGCTTTTCTATCACTCATCCAGCTACACCGCGAACGCCATCGCCTGCGCGGCGGCCGCCGCCAACCTCGCCATCTGGCGCGAAGAAGATGTTCTGGGGCGCATTGCTGCCCTGTCGCAAGGAATGGCGCAGCGGCTCTCCGCGCTTGCGGGTCGCCCCGCCTTCGAAAACCCGCGCCAGCTCGGCGCGATCGCTGCGATCGATCTCGTCACCGCCGATGCCGGCTATCTGTCCGATCTGGCGCCACGGCTGCGCGCATTTTTCCTGGACCGGGGCATCTTGCTGCGGCCGCTTGGCAACACCATCTATCTGATGCCGCCTTATTGCCTTGATTCAGATCAGCTCGATCTGATCTTCGCAGCCCTCGCGCAAGCGGGCGATGCCTTTGCAATACCGGCCTGACTTTCAATTTGTGCTTTTTGGCGCTATGGCGGCGCGATTTTTCGGCTTTCCAGGATATTATGGCAAAAGAAGAACTGCTTGAAATGCGCGGACAGGTTGTGGAGCTTCTCCCCAACGCCATGTTCCGCGTGCGGCTTGAAAATGATCACGAGATCCTCGGCCACACCGCTGGCAAGATGCGCAAGAACCGCATCCGCGTGCTGGTGGGCGACGAAGTGCTGGTGGAACTCACCCCCTACGACCTGACCAAGGGTCGGATCACGTACCGCTTCAAATAAGCCGCCTTTCGCATGCGGCTCATCCTCGCTTCGGCTTCTCCCAGACGGCGCGACCTTCTGGGCCAGATCGGCGTGTCTCCCGATGCGGTGGACCCGGCCGATGTCGACGAAACGCCCTTGAAGGGCGAACTGCCCGCAGTCTATGCCGCGCGGGTGGCTGCTGACAAGGGCGCGCTGGTTGCCGCCCGCCATCCCGGCGCGCTCATCCTGTCGGGCGATACCGTGGTGGCGGCAGGCCGCCGCATCCTGCCCAAGGCGGAGAGCGAAGCAGAAGCGCGCAAGTGCCTCGAACTCCTCTCTGGCCGCCGTCATCGCGTGCTGAGCGCTATCACCCTGATCGATGCCGAGGGCAGGGCGCGCCACCGCCTGTCCAGCAACATCGTCACCTTCAAGCGCCTCGATCGCGTTGAGATCGACGCCTATGTCGCGTCGGGGGAATGGCAGGGCAAGGCGGGCGGCTATGCGATACAGGGGCGCGCCGCCGGGCTCATCCGCGCCATTCAGGGCAGCCACAGCGCGATCATGGGCCTGCCCCTTTACGAAACCCGCGCGCTGCTCAAGGCAGCGGGCTATCCACTGGACTAGAGCGGCTTCGAGGGAAATGGCACACATTTCCCCGCTTGGAATCACGACCGAACAGGACTGACCTACATGGCCGAATGGCTTTATGAAGAAGGCATTGGCGAGGCTCGCGCCGCGCTGATCGAAAAGGGCCAACTGGTCGAAGCGCAGATCGAACGCGACAGCGACGCCGCCCGCGCCGGATCGGTGATGCAAGGCAAACTCGTCCGCACCGTGATCCCGAAGAAGCGCGGCATCGCCCGCCTGATCTCCGGCGAGGAAGTGCTGGTCGAGCCTATCCCGCCGAAGATCGCGGAGGGGGCGACCGTCCTGCTAGACATCCTGCGCGAAGCCATCCCGGAGGAAGGCCGCGCCAAGCTCGCCAAGGCCCGTATCGCCCAGCCCGGCTCCAAAGCGCATCCCGCGCCCAGCCTGCTCCAGCGTCTGCGCGCGACCGGCCTGCCCATCATCCCATGCCCCGCGCATGAAGAGGACCGCTTCGAAGCCCATGGCTGGAGCGAACTGATGGAAGAAGCGATCTCCGGCGAGATTGGCACGGAAGAAGCGGCGCTGCGCATCTTTCCGACGCCTGCGATGATCCTGATCGACGTCGATGGGTCGCTCCCGCCTGCAAAGCTCGGCCCAAAGGGCGCGAAACTGGCGGCGCAGGCCATCCGCCGCCTTGGGCTCACCGGCTCGATCGGCATCGACCTGCCGACCATGAACAATAAGGACGAGCGCGCCACAGCCTCTGCCCAGATCGACAAATATCTGCCGCTTCCCTTCGAACGCACGGCCGTCAACGGCTTCGGCTTCATCCAGATCATCCGCCGCCGCGAACGCATGAACCTCATGGAACTGCTGCGGGCCGATCCGGTCGAAACGGCCGCGCTGGCGCTGCTCCGCCGCGCCGAACGCCACGGTAATGGCGGCCCGGTGACGATCACCGCCGCTCCCGCCATCATCGGCCGCCTGCACAAGGCGGCGGCCTGGACCGAACAGCTCGCCCGCCGCCGCGGCGGAGCGGCCGCCTTGAAGGCGGACCCCGGCCTTGCCATATCGGCGGGCCATGTCGCCTAAAGCCTCCTCCTGCCCGATTTGCGGCCAGCCAGCGCATCCTGACACGCGCCCTTTCTGCGGCAAGGCCTGCCGCGATCGCGACCTGCTGCAATGGCTGGGCGAAGGCTATCGCGTCCCCGGCACCCCCACCGCTGACGAGATGAAAAAAAGCGATGATTATGGGGTGGACAGCCCCCCGGATTGATGCCTATAGGCACGCCTCTCAACGCCGCCGGTCATTCTCACCGGCGCCCGTGCCCGGGTAGCTCAGTTGGTAGAGCATGCGACTGAAAATCGCAGTGTCGGCGGTTCGACTCCGTCCCCGGGCACCATTTGTTCTTTTTTCCTGACCAGACCCACTAAGTCGCGCCGTTGACACGCTAAGTGGCTTCCTCCGACCCAGATAAACGCTTTTACCTCTGAAACGAGGTCTGGCTTGGCCAGTCCCGCGGCTTAAAGGTTAGCTGGCTTTATCGTCCCACTTCGGCTTTGCGCCGCTTTGACATGAAATCTGCCGCCACAAGCTGCCCGTGCAGTGCTCGATATTCGTTTCGTTTTGTCTCGAATGATCGGCTCACCCGTGCGCTTCAGCCCGAGAGCAGCGGATGAACGCCATAAGCGAAGGCCGTTATCCGCGGGAGGTGTCTGCGATGAGATCGTCCTGCGATTCGTTTGGATCGGCGGGAGGGTGAAATCGTTGGCTATTGCACTAGCCCGAACATCATCGATTGCTTCGCTCTTCATTGCCACAAAAAGCGGGGGTTCAGCTGAGCTCCGCACTGAACGACAGCGGTTCCCCTGACTTTACGACCCGATTAAGCGATGTGTATCAACTCGATCAGGCAGCGCTCATTAGCCGCGAGGGGCGATTCGACCGTCGTCAGATCCCGGAGAACTGCAATGCTACCAGATCAAATTGGTGGCTGATCGACGGTTCGAATTTTACCGGTTCATAACACGTCGCTCGCTACTGCCTGCTGATGCAAGGTGAACTTTCTGCCCAGCGCTCCCTCACCTTCTACTTCGACGGAGGAGGGAGTGTAGGCGACCTGGTGAAGGATGCCGTTGTCATTGATCCTGCTGGAGCGGTGCGCCATTACAACATGAGGATAGAAGGCTGCAACAATGTATCAGAAGCGCATGCCGCGATCCGGGCCGTATTGCAGATCAAGAGTCTCAACTTGACTCGCGACACCAAGGTCGCGTTGATCGGCGATAATCAGAATGTCATCAACTACATGAACTATCGAGATAGGTTGCCTTCCGCACCCCTGTTCAGGCGGGCAATCGAAGAACTAAGGAGTGTTTTCGACTGCGCGGGTATAGTGTGCTCTCTCACCTGGGCTCACGTGCCTAGGCAAAAAAATTTAGCTGGCAGGGAGCTTGCTAAAATACAAAGACAGAGAAAGCATCTGGCCCATGTCTAGAATGGAGTGCCGGATTAGCCTTCCTCCACGGCCGGAGAACATCTCATTGAAAGCTGAAGAATACCCTTGTCAGCCGTCGGTAGAAAATCGACCCCCAGCCAATCCATCTTTTGCGGGTTGCAGGTACACATTGCTTCAGCTTGCTGGGCGATCATCCAAGGCTCGATCGGACTTCCATCGGTGCGGAACACTTGTCCATTCAGGTGAAACTTTGACGGTCCGATCAGTTTGGAATGGAGAAAGCCAGTTGGCATTGGAGCTGCCTTTAGCTTTTGCCAAGAAGCATCTGACTTGGATGAGGCATATTCATTAAGGAGAATAATTAACCCTGCTACCTCAGCTAGATTTGGGTTGTTTGTCACTTGGGATGCCACTTCCTTTGCATTATTCAGGAGGCGAGAAAAGCGATTGCGCTTAGACCTTCTCATTTCTTTTCCTTTCTTTGAAGCTATCAACTTGCCAGTCCATCGGTCATTTCACTGCCCGTATTCACTGACGGTTTTCGAAGCCCTGAAAAGGAAGTCAGAGTTGATCCCCACTTAGGCGTCGCTCATGGCGGAAAAGGCGAAATCAACTTCTCTCTATCAAAAGGGGACAACACCTGTTGTCAGCAAGCCTGTGATTGCCTCGGGACCAACATGACGCGCGTTATCGATCCGCCATCCCATGTCGCTAAGCTCATGCTCGTTTCCATATCGTAACTGGTGGCGGCAGCATTAAACTAGAGCAAGGTTCCCCAACCCTACCGCAACGCCGCCGCCGTGCCGGTTGCCCCATTACTACAGGACGCCACTTTTCCGTGGGCATGTTGAGAAACCTGAAAATGCTCTCATTGTTATGTTGTCGAAACATAACCGGGGAAGGTAATGCTACATGCCCGACCTTGACCGTCTAATTGCGAAGGTTGCCTGATTGCACCCCCTTCAAGATGAAGAGGTGCAAGCGATTCAAAAAACTGCCTTTTAGAATGTCGGAAAAGACATCGGGTAGCACTCTAATATACGAAGGTCAGCGGATTGAAGAATGCTGCCTCTTGCTTGAAGGATACGCCTGTAGGAACAAAATCGCATCGAATGGAGGACGGCAGATAGTTTCCTTCCATATACCCGGTGATATTTTGGATCTGCAGCATCTGCTCTTCGATCGTGCTGATCACAATGTGCAGACGATTTCGCCGGCGAAATTAGCATTTCTTCCCTTAACAGCCTTGCGCAGCCTTATCGATGCGAACCCTGCGATTGGCAGAGCGCTTTGGCGAGACAGTCTCGTCGATGCATCGATATTTCGAGAATGGGTCCTCAACGTCGGCCGACGGGGAGCCAAGGAGCGCATTGCGCATATGCTTTGTGAGTTTGTCGCGCGTGTTGAATCCGCGGGCATTGCCTCGCCGACGGCATTCACGCTGCCGATGACGCAGGTGGAGATTGCAGACGCGACAGGGCTTACGTCTGTTCACGTCAACCGGATGCTGAGGTCGTTAAGCGAAGAGGGTGCGATCACTAGAGACGGTGGCAAAATCACCATTACAGGTTGGGAGCAGCTAAAGCAGACTGCTGATTTTTCCCCCGACTACCTTCATATCGCAGCTTGATGTCAAACTTCATGCCCTGCCCTTGAAAGTGAACCTCTTCTTCATCGAGGCCGCTGCATACTGGTCGGGGCTACAATCAGGTCCTTAAATGGAGGCGCTCGACTCCGACCAAGAGTTCTTCAGCGATAAGCAGCTTATCCGGCTAAGTCGTCTTCAAGCCCCAAACCGGTTTTTTCACTCTCACCCGCCCCGCCGATCATAATGATTGTCGCTGGTCTCGGTCCCACTTGGCGACATATTGCGCCTGCCCCCGGCGAAGCTGCTCGCAAGCAACATTGCGTCCGCCGGCGTATACCTGCGCTAGCGTTCGGCCGTAACAGTCTTGCCCGATACGTTGCAGGCGAACGTCGCTGCCTATTATCTGCACGAGCTGCGCTTGCTGGCCTGACCATCGCGGGGCACGCAAACGCGTCCTTGTCGGCAGCCATGGATTTCCGGCGCCTCGACGCCGAGCAAGCGGATGCGTTCCGAGCCAAACCGGATGGTGTCGCCATCCACGACGGTGACAGCGCCAGCCAGAAGAAGAAACTGGATCATTCAATCAATGAGTCTGATGTAGCGATTGTGCAACAAGATTCATCTGAAATGACGCGGTTGTCCGATCCATACTATGCTGCTGGGATGCACAGATTAAATGCCCCCGTGCCTTATCGGCATAGAAACATCAGGGGGATTATACCGTGAAGAAGTTTGTGATCGCTGCCGCTGCTCTGTCGGCCATCTCGGCTCCTGCTTTCGCGCAGGAAGCATCGAATTTCGGTGGAGCCAAGATCGGCGCAGTCGTCGGCTACGACAAGGTTCGCCTGGAAGTCGAAGACGAAGGCGGCTCCAAGGACGGCTTCCTCTATGGCCTGACTGCCGGTTACGATTTCGATCTGGGAACGGCCGTTATCGGCGTTGAAGCTGAAATCGCCGACAGCACTACCAAGGAGCGTCAGTCCGACCTGCTCGTGCTGGGTGACGAAGCTTCGATCAGCGCTTCGCGCGACCTTTACATCGGCGCTCGCGTCGGCTTCCCTGTCAGCCAGAACGTTCTGCTGTACGCAAAAGGTGGCTACACCAACGCCAAGGTGAAGGCTGTCTATGACGACGGCGTTGACCGCTTCACCGGAAGCGACGAACTGGACGGCTGGCGCATCGGCGCTGGCGCCGAATATGTCATGGCTTCGACCTTCGCCCGCATCGAATATCGCTACAGCGAATATGACGCCAACAATGACTTCGGGGTGGCTATCGAACCGTCGCGCCATCAGGTTGCTGTCGTAGGCGGCTTCCGCTTCTGATTTCGAAGTCCGGCGATCACAGTCCGCCGGACACCTCACGGGGGCGGGAGAGCGATCTCCCGCCCCTTTTGCTGTTACCTGAAGAAATTGTTTGAGGGTTACAGCCAGTTAGGCTGCCTGCTGTCGCAGTAGCGAAAAGAGCGTCGGGCTTTCGCCGCAAGACCGGTGCCTGACGTTCCCGTGTAGATCATCGAGCATGCCGTGCCTGAGGAAGATTATCCGGCGGTCAGGAGTGAACTACAGGCGCCGCCGACACTATGCTCTTAAGCCTACCGTTTTGAGCCGGTGGCTGGATTTTTCTGCACTTGGCATACTGCGCACGAAATGGTCGAGGCGCAACGCGACCCATGCAAGGCGCTACTCTACATGCTATTAACTGGGCGCTCGATCGACGATCTCGCCTCAGAGTCCGGCCAAATGCATAAGTTCCATGCATTGCTGACGAATTGACACTGCAAGCTGCTTGATGCGCCGACTGGTCGAGGTCTCAGCCCCTGCGTCTTGCGCGCCGATCCATGACCGCATGCGCTCTTCCAGCTTACGCGAAAGATCGGCTTTTCCGTTGATTACCTTGCTGTAGTGCCCCTGCGTGACGCCAAGAATTTGGCTAATCTCAGTTTGCGAAATCCGAGCTGCAAGCCGCACTCGCTCGATCTCATGAATCACTACAGTCATTGCATAAAACCAAGATGCATCATATTATGCATATATGCATTCATTAAAGAGCTCGTCAATGCAGCAAGTGCTTTCCTATCGCGATGGCGAACTGGTCGAGTTGACGCTCCCTGCCGAGACGACCCGGGTCTTCGGGCATCAGCTGCGATGGGGGCGCGCGGAGGAGATCGGCACCCCAGCTTACTGGACGGCTCAGGCTTGGATGTGGGAAACAGAAGACCCGGAACACTATCGATTGGGCCGCACGCTGCGTGAGGAAATGCTTGCCTGTCTGCTCGGGGGCTATGGAATTCCGGCCGAAGTCGGCTTGGCTGCCTATGAGCGATTACGAACCGCTCCGCCCGAGATGTTGGAGGAAGAACAGGCTGTGTTGGAGCTTTTGACCGTGCCGTTGGAGGTGAAGGGCCGTTCTGTCCGCTATCGGTTCGCCCGGCAGAAAGCCCGCCACGTGGCGCTATGTGTGCGGGGCTTAACAGACATAGATGTGGACGCGGGTGACCGCGATCTGCGTGACGCGCTCGTTGGGTTATCGGGCATCGGCCTTAAAACCGCATCCTGGATCGTACGTAACTGGCGCGATAGCGATGAGGTGTCGATCCTTGACGTGCACATCATCCGCGCTTGTCATTCGCTTGGGCTGTTCGACGCTGCCTGGCGAGTGGAGCGCCACTATGCGCAGATGGAGGCCGCCTATCTTGCATTTGCCAAGGCTGTTGGTGCGCGAGCGTCCATACTTGATTCTGTCATTTGGATGACAATGCGACAGCTGCCGCAGGACATCGTCGCACAGCTAAATGGAAAAGACGTTCGCATAAGAAAGAAGAGCGTCTCTAAGACGATCGACATTCGGCAAGCAGTGTTGATATAGCGTAACCGCCCGATTGTTACCGCGATGGTTGTGCCTTGAAGCGGGCAGCG
>NZ_JNAC01000101.1:0-3546 GCF_000722555.1 Sphingobium sp. DC-2
CAATCTCCGCCAAGCATGCTCAAGCTTCACGATTTTTGCAACAGAGCCGGGCGGCGTGCCTCAGCGTGGAATATTCGACAATATGAAGACGGCTGTAGACCGGATCGGCCAGGGCAAAGTCCGACAGGTCAATGCGCGGTTCGCTGCCATGGCCAGCCACTACCTGTTCGAAACGGATTTTTGCAATCCGGCCTCAGGCTGGGAGAAAGGTCAGGTCGAGAAAAACGTTCAGGATGCGCGTCGACGGTTATGGCAGCCAATGCCCAACTTCCCAGATCTTGATGCCCTCAATGCCTGGTTGGAAGAGCGGTGCATCGCACAATGGGGAGAAATCCAGCATGGCGTCCTCCCCGGCACAGTTGCCGATGTGCACGCCGTTGAGATTATCAGCCTGATGCCGATGGGGCGGGCCTTCGATGGCTTTGTCGAACATACCAAGCGCGTGTCGCCGACCTGCCTGATCGCGTTCGAGCGCAATCGCTATAGCGTTCCTGCATCCTTTGCGAACCGGCCAGTGAGCCTGCGGGTCTATCCTGATCGGTTGGTCATCGCGGCCGAGGGGCAAATCTTGTGCGAGCACAACCGGATTATCGACCGTTCTCACCAGAAGCCGGGGCAGACGATCTATGACTGGCGGCACTATCTGGCAGTTGTTCAGCGCAAGCCTGGCGCTTTGCGCAATGGGGCGCCATTCCTCGAAATGCCCGAAGCCTTCCGGCAACTGCAGGGGCATCTGCTCAAGCGGCTCGGTGGTGACAGGGAGATGGTCGAAATCCTCGCCCTTGTTCTACAGCATAACGAACAGGCTGTGCTCAGCGCCGTCGAACTGGCCCTCGAAGCTGGGGTGCCGACCAAAACCCACATCCTCAATGTTCTGCACCGCCTGATCGATGGCAAGGCTCCACCGGCATCCCCAATCGATGCCCCGCAGGCCCTGCGCCTCGCCCAGGAGCCTGTTGCCGATGTCGAACGCTACGACACGCTGAGGGCGTTACGCCATGCGTCATGATCCGGCCAGCGCCGCTGTGGTTGTCATGCTACGTGGCCTCAAAATGTATGGCATGGCGCAAGCCGCTGGTGATCTGATCGAGCAGGGCGCGCCAGCCTTTGATGCTGCCGTTCCGATCCTCTCACAGCTTCTCAAGGCGGAGATGTCCGAGCGGGAGGTCAGGTCCATTGCTTACCAGATCAAGGCAGCCCGGTTCCCGGCCTACAAGGATCTGGCAGGCTTCGACTTTGCCGTCAGTGAGGTCAACGAGGCGCTCGTGCGTCAACTTCACCGTGGTGACTTTATGGATAGCGCCGACAACGTCGTACTGATCGGCGGACCAGGCACCGGCAAAAGCCACATCGCGACGGCTTTGGGCGTCCAGGCGGTTGAGCATCACCGCAAAAAGATCCGCTTCTTCTCCACCGTCGATCTGGTCAATGCGTTGGAGCAGGAAAAGGCCGCAAACAGAGCGGGCCAGTTGGCCGAGCGTCTGTTGCGCCTCGACCTCGTCATCCTTGATGAGCTGGGATATCTACCCTTCAGCCCTTCAGGCGGGGCCATGCTGTTCCATCTGCTCAGCAAACTCTATGAGCGGACCAGCGTTGTTATCACCACCAACCTGAGCTTCAGCGAGTGGTCCAGTATCTTTGGCGATGCCAAAATGACCACCGCCCTGCTGGATCGCCTCACGCATCATTGCCATATCCTTGAAACCGGCAATGACAGCTTCCGCTTCAGAGCCAGTTCCGCCGCCCCAAAATCCAGAAAGGACAAATCACCCGCTTGACCCTGCTCGTCGCAGGCAGTACATCATCCACGCCCACCCGGGTCACTTCTCAATGAAAATCCCGGGTCACTTCTCAGTGCAACTCAACAAGGAGGAAATACCGCCATGTTTCTCCAGAATGCCTGGTACGCGGTCGCCTGGTGCGACGAGGTGACGGACGGGATCGTCACGCGGAAGGTCCTCGGACGCGAGCTGGCGCTGTTCCGCGACGGGGAGGGGCAGCCGCGCGCGATCCTGAACCGCTGCCCGCACCGTTTCGCCCCGCTCAGCCTGGGCAAGCGGATCGGTGACGCCATCCAGTGCCCCTATCACGGTCTGCATTTCGGGCCCGACGGCCGCTGCGTCCACAATCCGCATGGCGACGGCGTCGTTCCCGACGTCGCCACGCCGACCTTTCCCGCGCGCGAGCGGCACAAGCTGATCTGGGCCTGGATGGGCGATCCCGCCCTGGCGACCGACGATATCGCGGGCGGCGAATATGGTTATCTCGACGATGTCGAACTCGACCTGCTTCCGCGCGGCCACCTGCATCTCGACTGCGATTACCGGCTGGTGATCGACAATCTGATGGACCCCGCACATGTGGCGGTGCTGCACGACTCGGCCCTCGCCAGCGAGGCCCTGATCCGCGCGGTCCCCCGGGTCTGGCGCGAGGAGGACGTCATCCGCGTCGAGAGCTGGGCGCCGGACAGCAAGCCGTCCTTCCTGTTCGGCGTCTTCCTGGGCAATCATGACGATCCGGTCGATCACTGGGTGGCGTCGCGCTGGCAGGCGGCCGGGCTGCTCAGCGTCGAGGGCGGCGTCGTCGCGGTCGGCGGCGACCGGGAGGATGGGCTGCGGGTTCGCGGCGCGCACATGATCACGCCCGAGACCGAGACGAGCGCCCATTATTTCTGGGCGACGGTCCGCAATTTCCGTGAGGACGACGCCGAGCTGAGCGAGCAGATCCGCGCCACCACAGCCGCGATCTTCACCGGCGAGGACAAATGGATGCTGGAAGCGATCGAACGGTCGATGGACGGTGAGGAGTTCTGGTCGCTGCGCCCCGCGATCCTCGGCACCGACCGCGCCGCGGTGATGGTCCGCCGGGCGCTCGAAAGCGAGATCAAGGCGGAGGGTCGGCCCAAGGTCGTCGCTGTGTCGGCGGGGTAGGACTGGCCCGGCCGGCGGGGAAGATGCCGTCCGGCGTCAGCTATTTTTCCCTTCGACGCGACGGATGAAACATCCCGTCGCGATGGCGCGCGCAAGCTTCGCACGCCGCTCTAGATTGTTGTTTTACTGCGATTTCCGAGTCGGCAGATGTTTCCATCGAAACCGCTCTAGACCGTGAGATGCGCTTCGATCCGGTCGACGGTTTCCATGATGCGCGCCGGGTCCCAGGGGCGGGCCAACTCGTAAACGGGAACGGCGCGCACGAGATCGAGGCACGCCGCAAAGTGCGCCCGCGGGTCGCCGACCAGCGCGATATATCTGGCACGATAGGTGTTGGTGACGAGGGTCCTTATGGCGAACTGGCCCGTTTGCGGACGGATCGCGACGTCGTCGACCTCGCTCGCGAGGGCATAAATGGCGCGCAGCGGCTGCATGGTGCCGGTCTGGGTGCCATGGGTCGGGACGACATATTTGTCGGAACCGTCGAACGCGCGATCGAGCGCGGCGGCATCGCGGCCGCTACGCTCCAGCGCGTCGCGCCACAACCGGACGCGCGGGATGCCGGGCTGGGCTCTGTTGCAAAGATTGGCGGCAGTCAGAGGTAGGCTGTCGCTCT
>NZ_JNAC01000102.1:0-3200 GCF_000722555.1 Sphingobium sp. DC-2
GCAGAGCGACAGCCTACCTCTGACTGCCGCCAATCTTTGCAACAGAGCCGTCCGAAGAGTTCCTGCCCATCGTCCATCTGGTGTTCTCAAACCTCAAAGCGTGGCTCAACGGCATCCACCACGGCGTCAGCACCAAGCATCTGCAAGCCTACCTCAACGAGTTCACTTTCCGCTTCAATCGCCGCTTCTACCCGTTCAACGCCTTCCGATCCCTCCTCGGGATCGCCAGTGATATCGAGGCGCCGACCTTTGCCGAACTCTACTCAGGCCAATGGACCCACCATACCATATCTAGTGGGTGTATGCCTTAAGCGGATAGGCACGAACCAATTCTGCAATGTGACGAGTTAAGGCTTGTGAAGACGGCCCGTTATCGTTGATACGCATGGCGACACTTACGTCGGGAAGCATCGGTAGGCCCAAACCTGGCGATACCTTCACGAGGTCTCGCGTCAGCTGCTGAGGTGAACGAACTGTTATGCCCAGACCAGCTTTGGTCGCACTGAGTAACCCCTCTAGGCTGGTGCTGACACAAGCTGGTCTCCACGAGATGCCATGTTCTACAAGCGCACGCAGCACGATGTCACGAACAATGCAGGGCTCCGGAAATAGGACTAGCGGAAGTGGCGCACCAGGAGTCAGCTTGAAATCCCGCGCGGCAATCCAAATGAGCTCTGTATCCAAAAGGCTCTCGCCTAAGGGCTCCCCTAGCGGATCAGACGTTGCGATCGCCACGTCCAGTTCGCCTCTTTCAAACGCGGCATGAATGCGCCGGTTTAGGTCGACCACAAGATCGATCTGTACCTCTCTATGAGCATCCTGAATCTCGCGTAGCAACATGATCAGTGCGCCTTCGGCAAAGTCCTGCGCAACGCCTAAGCGAACCCTGCCACGGAAATTGGTCTGAGTGAACTCGCTGAGTGCCAGATCATTCAAGTGCAGCATGCGGCGCGCATGCTCAAGGAGCCGTTGACCCTTATCCGTAAGACTTTTCCCGCGTCCGTCCTTGTAAAAAACGTCTCCCCCAAGCACGGCGTCAAGCCGCTTCATTTGCAAACTTATGGCGGGCGCTGTCAGACACATTCGCTCGGCAGCCCGAGCAAAGCTGCCCTCTCGTACAACCGCCTCGAAAGTGCGCAACACGTCTAGCTCCAGATGCTTGGCCATAGGTTTCAACCGCTTATGCATTCGTTAAAAGATTCAACTTTACTCATGTAAAGCCGCTATGGCAACCTTCCGGGGCGTCTTCAAAAGGCGTTCACCCACAGGTAGGAAGGAGACATGGATGGCGAACTTTCACCCGCCGCTTAAGGCAGTTGCATTCGATGCCTACGGCACGCTATTCGACGTTTACTCGGTTGGTGCCACAGCCGACCGATTTTTCCCCGGGCGAGGCGAAACCCTCGCGCAGCTCTGGCGCGACAAACAAATCGAGTACACGAGACTCCGAACACTTTGCGACAAGTACGTCTCGTTCTGGCAGGTGACCGAAGACGCACTCACATTTGCCTGTCTTCGCCTGAACCTGACTGTGACCCCTCCGCAACGAGCAGAGCTACTTGATCAATACCGCCGACTGAAGGCGTACGACGAGAACAGCGGTGCTCTAAAGCGCCTGAATGCGATGGGACTTCCCCTCGCAATCCTGTCCAACGGAGACCCAGAGATGCTCGCCGATGCAGTGTCCGCCGCTGGCCTCGGCTCACACTTTGATCATCTGTTGAGCGTCGACTCAGTTCAACGCTTCAAGACGGCGCCAGAGGCGTACCAGCTAGGCCCTGACGCGCTTGGCTTCAGGCCCGAAGAAATCCTCTTTGCATCCTCGAACGGCTGGGATATCGCTGGAGCTACGTGGTTTGGCTACACGACCTTTTGGGTCAACCGCACTGCCCAGCCGATGGAGCAACTTGGCGTGCGGGCTCACGCAGAGGGACGCTCGTTGGACGACTTAGTGAAGTTTGTCGCCCAGCGAGTCTGACCTTCGTCCACACCGGCCTGGCCGAATTCAAAGCCCGCCAGATCGCGGTGCGCGGGGAAGCGTGCCGCGCCCATCTGGTACGCCATGGAGCGCACCGTGCGCTCGGCCTGTTCGGCGCGCAGCAACTGACCCAGGAACGCCTCGGGACTGAACTCGGTGTGCCGCGCCTGCGCGGCCACCTCGGGGTAGTTGGCGGCCATGCCGTGCAGCTTCAAGGCCTTGAGCGCTGTGACGATGGCCTGGCTCATGGCTGCGCTCCTGGAGCATCGTCGCCATCCACCGAGCGCAGCCGGTCGTAACGCTGCACATTGGCCAGCGGCTGCACCGTCAGCGTCAAGGGCGTCTTGACCTCCTGGGCATCGCCCGTCTGGCCACCAGCCTTCAAACGTGCCAGCACGTTGAGCACATGCTCGCCACTGGGCTTGCCGCTCTCCAGTGCCAGCTCGGCCGCCACCAGCACCGGCTCCAGACCATGCACCGGCACGGCCGCCAGCACCTGCGCCATCACCCGGTCACCGCCCTCGTGGCGCAGCAGGATGGACTGCAGCTTCTTCAATGGTTCGGGCAGGGTCTCGAAGGGCGCGCCGTTGCGCAATGCGCCGGGCTTGCGTTCGATCAGGCTCACGTAGTGGCGCCAGTCGTAGAAGGTCAGGCTGCGCTCGAAGCTGCGCGCGTGGCTGGCGATGCGGATGTTCTCGGCCACCACGTCCAGGCGGTCCGGGTACAGGCGCAGGCTGACCACCTCGTGGACGTGCTCGGTCGGTACGCTGTAGCGGTTGCGCTGCAGGTGCACCAGCGCCGTGCTGGAGACCCGGGCGAGCACCTCCACGTAACCATCAAACGGCTTGGGGTTGGGCATGAGGCGCAGTTGTTCGTCTTGCAGCACGTCGGCCACCTTCAGCGTGGGCCATTCGGGGTGGTTGAGTTCGGCCCACGCGGCGCGGCACTCCTGGGCCAGCCAGTCGTTGAGCGCTTCCATGCTGGGCCAGCGCTGTTTGAGCGCCTTGTGCCAGATGCTGCTGCGCCGGTCGCGCACGTTCTTCTCCACGATGCCCTTCTCCCAGCCGCTGGCGACGTTGCAGAACTCGGGCTCGAACAGGTAGTGGCCCGTCATGGCTTCAAAGCGCGCGTTGATCACACGCTTCTTGCCCGCGCCGACCTTGTCCACGGCGGTCTTCATGTTATGGGATGGACGCCTCCCGACTTCCAGGCACCATGGATG
>NZ_JNAC01000103.1:0-6016 GCF_000722555.1 Sphingobium sp. DC-2
AGAGCGACAGCCTACCTCTGACTGCCGCCAATCTTTGCAACAGAGCCGGCCCTTCACATTGGTGGAGAACACCGTATCGAAATCTTCCTCGGTCGTGCTTTCCAACGTGTATCCGCGAGCGATTCCGGCATTGTTGACGAGAATATCCAATTTTCCACAGGCGTCGGCGAGTTGCCGGACGTCCGCGGCATTGCGCAGGTCGGCCTGTACGATTCGCGCCTTGCCGCCGGAGGCCGTGACGAGACGGACCGTCTCTTCCGCACGTTCCCGCCCGCTTCCATAATGAACCATAACCTCCGCACCCGCAGCAGCAAGATGCACGGCGATGGCGCGGCCAATGCCGCCCGAAGCGCCGGTGACCAGCGCGGCTTTTCCTTGAAGATTTCCTGCCATGAAAAATATCCTATACTAACATACAACCCGCGCAGCACCCGGCCATAAGCGGCGGGATTAACGGGCTGGCCTTAGGCCGTTGGCGAACCTTGTGGACTTCGCGGCATATTCTTCCGCCGATGTCTCAAGAGCGTTGCTTTCGTCCGGCGTCAGGGCGCGTACCAGTTTCGCTGGAACGCCGACGATCAAGCTGTTGGGAGGGAATGACTTGCCCTCGGTCACGAGCGCTCCTGCACCGATCAGGCTGCCCTCGCCGATGACGGCGTTGTTCAGCACGACGGCGCCCATTCCTACCAGCACGTTATCCCCGACTGTACAGCCGTGGAGGATGGCATGGTGCCCGATCGTGACTCCGTCCCCCACCTTGAGCGGAGCATGCGGGTCGGAATGCAGCATGGCGCCTTCCTGGACATTGGTTCTGTCCCCGATCTCGATTTTCCCGTTATCGGCGCGAACGACCGCGCCGAACCAGATGCTTGACCGCTTCCCGATGACAGCATCACCGACGACGTCCGCACTGGGCGCTATCCATGCGTCCTCGCTGATCGTGGGGCGGGCTTCTTCGAACTCGTAAATGGGCATGAGATTATCCTTACAGCCGAATGCGCGTTTCCATCGGTCCGAATATCAAGCTTGAGCGGTCAAGCCCGCCGCCGCGATGCCGGCCAGCGCGCATGCTTCGTCATTGTCGCTCGTATCGCCCGTCACGCCCACCGCGCCGATCACCGCCCCATCAGGACCGACGAGGATGACGCCGCCCGCTGCCGGAATGATGGCGTGCGGAGCGGACGCCGCGAACGCGTCGATGAACCATGGCCGCTCGATCGCCATGTCGCCAACCTTGCGAGAAGAAACCCCCAGGGCAAGCGCGCCCGCAGCCTTGCCTTGGGCGATCTGGAGCCGGCCGAAAGAAGCCTGATCCTGCCGCTGGAACGCGATCAGATGGCCGCCGGCATCGACGACCGCGACGCTGAGCGGCTTCAATTTGAGTTCCGCACCCTTTTCGAGCGCTGCGGATATGACGTGATTGGCGCGTTCCAAAGTGAGTTGGCTCATAGTTTTTCCCTGTGCTTCCTGATTGCGGGTGGGATTGGGCCGCCGGTGGCCCAATCCAGCAGTTCGACCGTGTGCACGACCGGTACATCCATCCGCTGGCCAATCTGCATGGCGCACCCGATGTTCCCGGTCGCCACCACGTCTGCGGAAAGGCTGGCAAGGGCGGCCGCCTTCCGGTCTCCCAGTTGCCCCGCGATGTCGGGTTGCAGGATGTTGTAAGTACCTGCCGACCCGCAGCAAAGATGCGCTTCCGCCGGCAAGCGGACCTTGTATCCGGCTTTCGTAAGCAGGGCGCGCGGCGCGTCCGTTATCTTCTGGCCATGCTGCAACGAGCAGGCGGGATGATAGGCCACGTCCATTCCGTTGGCCTGGACAGGCGGCAAGGGAATGTCGGCCAGAAATTCGGTGATGTCCTTTGCCAGTGAGGCCACATGTGCAGCCTTTTCCGCATAGTCCGGATCGTCACGAAGCAGGAACCCATAATCTTTGACTGTCGTGCCGCACCCGGATGTGGTGATGATGATCGCATCGAGGCCACCCTCCTCGATTTCCCTGATCCAGGCGTCGATGTTACGCCGCGCGCTGGCACGCGCCTCGGCCTCCCGACCCATATGATGCACCAGGGCGCCGCAACATGCCTCGCCCTTCGCGAACAGCACATCGAAACCTGCGCGATTGAGGATACGCACCGTCGCGGCGCGAAATTCGGGGCGAAGCACCGGTTCGGCGCATCCGGCCATGAGAGCCACCCTGCCCTTCGATCCGGCGGTGGTGGAATTGTCCGCGGTCGCTTTGGACGGCAGATGACGGGGCGCCATCCTCAGCATGGCGGACAAGGACTTCAACCCGGGCCAGGACGGTATGAACCGCATCGCCGGACGCGCATATCGCGCCAGCCTCAGCGCCAGCCGCATGCGCCCGGGGTGAGGCAGGATGTTCGACAGCATCCAGCGGAAAAATCGGTCAGCCGGCGGCCGCTTGTAGCGCGCCGCAATATATGTGCGCGCATGGTCGACCAGGTGCATATAGTTCACGCCCGATGGGCAGGTCGTCATGCAGGAGAGACAGGACAGGCAGCGATCGATGTGCTTGACGACCTCAGGCGATGGATCCCGGTCGTTCTCCAGCATATCCTTCATAAGGTAGATGCGGCCGCGCGGGCTGTCCAACTCATCTCCCAACAGCACATAGGTCGGGCAGGTCGCCGTGCAAAAGCCGCAATGCACGCATTTGCGGATGATGCGCTCGGACGACGCCATGGCGGGATCGGCCAGCTGTTCAGGGGCGAACCTTGTCTGCATGTCAGAAACGTCCCGTTTCAAATAAGCCCAGGGGATCGAAGGCGCGACGCACGCGCCCTTCCAATGCGGCGAGTGCGGGCTCGGAAGGATGAAATGTGGGGGTTTCCGCACGCATCCGTTCCGACGCGCGCAGCAGCATCGCATGGCCGCCATTGCGCTGCGCCGCATCGCGCACGGCCTCCGCCGCACCATCGAGAGCGATCCAGACCAGGCCACCGGCCCAGTCAGCGACCCAGGATGCGCCCCGCGGCAGAAGCGCGGAGAGGAGGGGTTGGAGGGCTCGCGGCGGTATGTTGATGCGCCACACGGTCCGGTCGCCCGGTAGATAACGCAAATCCCGGATCCCGGCCCAGAATGCGTCCGCTTCCGGCCCGCTCATGTCCAACAGCGGCGCTGAGGGCCCGAGCGTCCGAGCCAGTATCGAGGATCTCGCCCGCACCGAAGGCCCAAATCCCTCCAGCCGAATGGCCGTGATCGACCTTCCGCCGTAAAGGTCGGCGGGCACATGAGCGACTGCCGCAACGGCGGCCTGAGATCCCATCGCCGTCGCCATGATCGTCGAAAGGTCAGCCCCGTCAACACCTTCGACGACATGCGTCAAACTGGTTTCCGGTCGCGGCAACACCTTCAGGGTCAGTTCGGTCATTGCGAACAGACGACCCCAGCTGCCAGCGGCAAGCTTGGGGAGATCATAGCCGGTGACGTTCTTGACCACCTTGGCGCCAGCGACAAATATTTCGCCCCGGCCGGAAACGGCCCGCAGACCCAGGAGGTGATCGCGCGCGCCGCCAGCTGAAACCCGGCGGGAGCCTGCGACACCGGCCGCCACGACCCCCCCAATGGTGGCGCGCCCGCCCAACGGGAAAAGACCGCTGTGATCAAATGGTTCGAAGGCGAGCATCTGCCCCTGGCTCTCGACCAGCGCCTCGACCTCCGCCAGCGCGGTCCCCGGCCTGACGGTGAGGACCAGTTCCGCCGGATCATAGTCGATGACGCCGGCAATGTTCTGCATCGACAGTATCTGCGCTTCGACGGAACGGCCGATGCAGCTTTTGGTCCCTCCGCCCTCGATCGAGAGCTGGCTCTCGCGCGCCGCTGCGTCGGCAACCATCGCCATCGCTTCGGCTTCGTCGCCGGGCTTCAACAGGTCGTTGGTCATATCAGAACCGCGGGAGGTCCGGATGCGGCACTTGACCGCGATGCACGTGCATTCTTCCCAACTCGGCACAACGGTGCAACTGAGGGAATACCTTTCCCGGGTTAAGCAACATTTCGGGATCGAAAGCGCATTTGACGCGCTGCTGTTGCTTCAGGTCCGTGTCGGAGAACATTTCCGGCATCAAGTCGCGCTTTTCCACGCCAACACCATGCTCCCCTGTCAGCACCCCGCCAACTTCGACGCACAGCCGCAATATGTCGTTGCCGAACGCCTCCGCTTTCTCCAGTTCGCCAGGGATGTTGGCGTCATAAAGGATGAGCGGGTGAAGATTGCCGTCGCCCGCATGAAACACATTGGCCACGCCCAGGCCGTAGGCTTCGGACAGTTCATCCATGCGCCGCAGGACTTCGGGCAAGCGTCGGCGCGGAATGGTGCCGTCCATGCAATAATAGTCAGGCGCCAATCGACCAACCGCCGGGAAGGCAGCCTTGCGCCCTGCCCAGAATGCCGCCCGTTCCGCATCATTCTGCGAAGTACGCACGGACACCGCTCCGTTTTCGCCGGCGATGCGTTCGACCGCATGCAGAAGATGGTCACATTCGGCGGAGGGACCATCGAGTTCCACGATCAGGAGCGCCTCGACGTCGAGCGGGTATCCGGCTCCGACAAAGGCTTCGGCCGCATGGATGGCCTTGCGGTCCATCATTTCCATGCCCGCCGGAATGATGCCAGCCGCGATAACGTCGGCTACGCACTGGCCAGCACCGTCGACCGTCGCAAAGCCGATCAGCAAAGCGCGCGCGGTCTGCGGCGTGGGCAGGATGCGCACCGTCACTTCGGTCAGGACGCCCAGCAGCCCCTCCGATCCGACGATGACGCCCATCAGGTCAAGGCCTGCCGTTTCAAGAAACCGCCCACCGATCCGGATGACTTCGCCGTTCATGAGCACAAGTTCGCAGCCGACGACATTGTTCGTTGTAAGTCCATATTTCAGGCAGTGAACACCACCCGAATTTTCAGCGACATTGCCGCCGATGGAACAGGCGATCTGGCTGGACGGATCGGGCGCATAGTAGAAGCCCCGGTCTTCAACCGCGCGCGTAATAGCCAGATTGGTGACGCCGGGCTGCGCGACGACCAACCGATCCTCATAGTCGATCTCCACGATCCGGTTGAACTTCGAAAGACCCAGTAATACTCCGTCCGCCAGTGGTAGAGCGCCACCCGAAAGGGACGTGCCCGAGCCACGCGGCACGACCTTGATCTGATGGGCATGACACCAGGACAATATACGAGATACCTGTTCGGTCGTTTCGGGCAGCACCACGACAAGGGGCGTCTGGCGATAGGCCGTCAGACCATCCGACTCGAATGGACGCAGCCCGTCCTCATCGGAAATAACGCCCTCGCCCGGGACGATAGCGCGCATCGCGGCGATGATGTCAGCGCGACGGGAAAGCGTTTGCGGATCGGCCGCCGGCATTTTCAACAGGGTCACGATTCGCTCCAGAAGTTAGCTTACCATCACCATACGATCAGTTACTATTCGATAGTAGATGCCAATAATTTTACAGACCATTTCGTCGGAGGAAAGAATGGAATTTGCTCGCACATGAAGCAAGCTGCTGTCAGGGGCCGGTGCGCCTGCCGATTGGGGATACCCGTCGCGCCGCAAAGCACCTGTCTAATCAATCCAGCAACAGCGCTCTGATCGTAGCGATCTCAGCCGATGAAATGCCCAATCGCCCAGTCAGATAGCCTTCGATCCCGCCATGGCGCGTTTCCAGAATACTGAAGGTCCTCTGCAGATATTCCGGTTCCGCGCGAAGCAGTGGATAGGCGACTTCCGGTTGTTCCGCGACCCAGCGGCTATATTCCGGCTCCTGCTCCAATATACCGGCCAGTTCGCCGATCGAATCATTGGTCAGCATATAGTCGGCGATCACCTCTTCCATGGGCACGCCGAGTGCCGAAAGGATAATCGCCGCCGCGACACCGGTTCGGTCCTTGCCGGCCGAGCAGTTGAAAACCAGCGGAACCTTGCCGGCCGCCAATTGGCGGGCTCTGTTGCAAAAATCGTGAAGCTTGAGCATGCTTGGCGGAGATT
>NZ_JNAC01000104.1:0-682 GCF_000722555.1 Sphingobium sp. DC-2
GGCCCTGATTACCGCGCCGCGAATTATTGGGTGCCGGTCCTGGGAAGCCAAGCGGCGGCGCTGCTGCCTCTCATCGCCAGATTCTAGATCTCTCTGGAGCGGTGGCAGCTGCCACCGCTCCACGCGCGTCAAGCTCTGCCCTCGAAGCGGGCGATCAGCTGCTCCGCTACGGAAGCAATTTCGGCGGGGTCGGCGGTTTGAGTGCAATCGCCGCCTACAACAGCGCCGAGCGTGCCGCCGTCCAGTTGGACAACGTGGACACGCCACACGTCGCGCCGGAGTTCGTATTGATCGGGAAGCGGCCTCTGCATGATTTCATGAAACACTAGGTCAACCCATTGGCGCGCGTCCGGATCGGAAGACGCATCGGCGTAGTCGGCGCGGCTCGCCATGACGCTGTATCGGTCGCCTAGCATGAATTGGCGTTCGCGCGCGCGCCGGTCCTGCTCGATCCGCGTTACGCGATCTTTTTCCGCCCGCTTCATCGCCTGTTTCATCCGAACATCGTCGGCGCTGCGCGTCAGCGCCGCCATGATGTTGAGGACGCGCGCGGGCATATAATGCCCCGCGCGCTCGGCCGCCTCGATCACAAATTGCAAATCGCTGATCTCGGTAGGCGAGAGGGTGACGCGAACGGCGCTCGCCGTGTTGCTGATTTTCATGGCTGCGGCTCCGGCTCTTC
>NZ_JNAC01000105.1:0-9627 GCF_000722555.1 Sphingobium sp. DC-2
CCTCAAGCTCGCCTACCGTGAATCTGTGGCCGAATAATGCACAGGGGCCAAGACGAGTGCTGACATCGAGGCGGTTGCGGCCGAGCTGGGCCAGATCATCGAGGACCGTATAAAGGACGTGCTCGACGGCCCCGGCATCCGCAACATCGAGCGCGGCGAATGCGTCTATCCGCAAGTCGTCGCGGTCGTGCTGGCGGCCAAGGCGAAGCGCGGCCAATCCGGCTGACGCCGGAGGGGCGGGCTAACCCCGCCCCCTTTCGCCCGCTGGGCGAAACCGATGATCTCGGTGCCATGCAGAGCGCGGGGCGGGGCATCGAACCCCGCCCCGCGCAATCTCTTCTCTCTGTGTGTCGTGGCATTTTGGCATGGGTGCGCGCCAGCTTTCAAGGATCGGCGGTTCCCCCAATTTGCTGCGCAAATCGGCTCCCCCACCGCCCGCTAACGCGGCCGCTTCGCGGTCCCTGACAGCCGGCGCCGGTGCCCATGCCGGGTGTCTCCCGTCACCAACGAGAAGGAGAACCGGATGCACATCAAATTGTTTAGAGCACTGAAAGCGGCTAATCTGTCCGACGACGCCGCAGCGGAAGTTGTAGAGGCTATTGAGGAGTATATCGCCGTGAAGGTTCAGGAGGCGAACAAGGGAATCGAAAGCAAGCTGACGGCACAAACTTGGGTCATCGGCAGCGTCGGTTTCGTCCTCGCAGTCATCGGCCTCGCGCCCGCTTTCATCAAACTGTTCCAGTAAGACAAAGGGAGGCTTCGGCCTCCCTTTTTTTGCCGAACCGCCTGATTGTCAGGAGACGCAAATTGACCGACTTCGCACAAGCACGGCTCGATATGTTCGAGAGCGGTTTATTCGGCCAGGGCAATGCTTTCTGGCGCTGGATCGCCACGGACGAGGCGCGGCCCTATCTGACCGCTTTCGCCGTCGATCGCGCGCCACCCAGCGGAAGCGAGTTTTTCGCGGCCGATCTTAGCGCCGAGGATCTACTTGATTCCGAACACCTGGCCGAGCTGGCCCAGAAGATCGAAGCGGCTCACGGCTACCCCAAGACAGGAGAACGACAGTGACCGCATCACTCGCCGAGCGTCGCAATCCGCTCACCATCAAGCCCGACACGTCCAAGACGCCCTGACCGTCGCCCTGCAAGCCTTTCACTTGCCGGAGACGTTCGTTGAAACCGAGGGCGGACGATGGCAGTAAGGCACAGCACTTCGCGCCGTGGCTTCCGAAACACGCAGGAGAATTCAATGCGGAACATCGCTCTAGTCCTGGCATTACTTGCCACCACTGGCCCCGTAGCAGCGCAGGATTACCTAGGCACGCATCTCGACTCGGTTCGAGACGAAACACTGCGTCGTCACCAACAGGACATGGTGACGGACAGGCCTGGCGAGAGAAGGTCCAAGGCGCCTCCGCGTACCACGCCGTCACGGCAGGTTTCGCAGGCCGAGCGGCAAGCCGCCTTCTCTAGAAACAAGGCCGAGTATCGTCGCAGGATGCTGCGGGACGGCCCCGCCGCAGCGAACCGATGGCTGGACGAGCAGGCTGGCGCAGCCCCGGCCGACGCCCGTCCGAGGGCGACAACGCGCACCGGCAAGACGAGCTGCAAGAAGGTTCGCTGGGTCAATCGCGCGACGCCGGGATTCGGTGGAGGCCCGATGACAATGAGCCGGGTCGCCGTCTGCGCGGACTAGTTTGCGAGGGACGCGATCCGCCCCGACCCGGCACGACTTAAGCGCTTAAGCGAAGCCGCCCCTCGGGGCGGCCTGGTTCGCCTATCGCGACCCCGGCGTTGCGCCGGCGTCGGGTTCCTTGTTCGCAGCTCCGGCCGGCGGCCGCGTAGCATGCTCCGCACAGCTCACCCCTTCATTCCCTGCATTACAACCAGCTCCATCATTCTGCTGCACCACCACCAGGCGTGCCGTTGAGCTGTTGTTGCCGGGGTTAGGATCCACGACCCCCGCAGGTGGAGTCACCGTGGCCGTGCTGACTAGCCGCAGCCGCCTAGCGGCCCGCAGCGGTGGCCGGGGAACCGGCCACCGCACCCGCAATCCGAGACAGGAGCCACGCCATGAGCAACGACACCGAGACGGCAGCCCGTGCCCTGGTCGAAGCCACCCGCAGCGGCAAGCTCGGCGACGCCTACCGCGTCCTGGACAAACGCCCCGTGGACGAGGTGCAGGCAATCGCCTTGCAGGCCGGATTCTCGTGCATCAGCCGCACCAACCGGCGCAGCTTCATGGTGCACATCGTCCGCCAGGTGGCGGACGCCGCCCGCAACAAGACCGACGGCTACGGCCTGCGCGACCTCGCCGCCAAGGCGGCGCGCTGACGCCCGCCGCCAAGGGCCGTGACCGGCCCCTTGCGCCGTGCGCGCCGGGGTTATTTGCGAGTAGCTGTGCGCTGTTGCTCCGCCACGTCGCGGATCATAGCTGCCCAGCATCCCAAGATCATGCCCTCTTCATTATCGACTTCGCTTGTGGCGACCGCATAGATACCCAGCAAGTTTGCAACCTCGCTCGCCTCGACAATGCCTTGGCGCGCAAGCAGCGTGGCAAACATCGAGAGTGCTCCCCCCATTGCCCGCACCAGCGGCGCATCTTGTAGCAGTCGGTCAAATTCGCGGGGCGGGTTACTGGACATAGATTGTTCCGATCAAATTAAGCGACTGCCTTTCAGGACTTATCGCGGGAAGTGCTATCCGCTGCCAATAATTCGACAACCGATAATCCGAAAACATCGGCAAGGCTCTCCAAGGTAGCAAGCGTTGGATTACCATGTCCGCGCACCATGTATGAAATATGTGACGCCGCAACGCCCGAGCGTTCGGACAACTCCCCTTGAGTTATGCCTAGTTTCTTTAGTTCGCGAGCGATGTTGGCCCCTAGCTGGGCCATCAACGGCGATGTTCGTTTCAGGTATATGGTTGGCATCGTGTTCGCGTCCTTCTGGCTAGGCGCAGAATGTCGGCACGGGCAGCATGGCGCAATAGGGTTGCTCTAGAAGCTATTTGCGCCATGGCTTTCGCGCCTAGCGCAGATGGTATAGATTGTGCGCCATGTTCGTGCTGGAACATGGGATAATGAACATGCAGTCACCGATCGCGCTGTTTAATGCGAAGCTTGCCAAGACGGCGAACCATAGCGCAACGGCTTCGGCTGATAGCCTCGGCGGCAGCGCGATCGAGCGGATCAACGATCCTCACATTATGGACAAACTGCTAGCAACTCTCGAACCGCGAGAAGAGCAAATTGTGCGCCTAAGGATTGGTGGTCCCGAGGGGGAAGCGCAAACGCAGCGAACAGTGGCAAGTGTGGTGGGGCTTTCGCCTGGTTCGATCGGACAGATCGAAGCAAAGGCCTACAGACGGATGCGATGGGTGATGAACAATCTCGGCACGGACGCGGCCGTGCTCGATGCGCTCATTGCGAAGCGAAATGCTGATAGGGCGCGGGAAGAGGAAGTTGCCGCTAGCGCGGCCGAAGCAGCGGCCAGAGAGCAGGACCAAAAAAGGATTGATGCTCGACACCGCGATGAAAGGCGGCGCGCGAAAGCTCGAAAGCGAGCGTGGGAGCGCCAGCTACGCAAGGCGGAGGAACAGCACCAGGCCTTGAATGATGAGGCGGCTTATCTTGCGCAGCGCATAATCGCGCTAGAAGGACGGAACCGGGTCATTCGCATGTTTCTCCCCCGCAATTCTGAGCTTGAGCGATTGCGCGCAAGAGCGCGCCAGTGCGGAATTGAAATCGCACAAGCGGACGCAGGCATTGCCAAGCTTCGCTCATCGCCGCCCGAGGGGCCTGACCTTGCTGACTGAGAACGTTCCTTCCCCTGCCCCACAGATTGCCCGCGTCTATCTGCGCGTCAGCACCGACGCGCAGGATTTGCGTCGCCAAGACGCGATCGTGGGCGAAGCAAAGGCCGCAGGCTACTATGTCGCGGCGGTCTATCGAGAGAAGGCATCGGGTGCCCGCGCCGACCGCCCCGAGCTTTTGCGCATGATTGCCGATCTTCAACCCGGCGAAGTAGTGATCGCGGAGAAGATCGACCGGATAAGTCGTCTCCCCTTGACCGAGGCTGAGCAGCTGGTTGAGACAATTCGTGCGCGAGGCGCGCGACTTGCCATTCCCGGCGTCGTGGACCTGTCCGACCTCGCGGCCGATGCCGATGGCATCGCCCGCATCGTGCTCGAATCTGTTCAGGCGATGCTCTTGAAGATCGCCTTACAGATGGCCCACGACGATTACACCGATCGCCGCGAGCGACAGCGCCAGGGTATCGCCTTGGCAAAAGCCGCAGGTCGCAGCGGAGGGCGCAAAGGCGATCGGGCAACGCACGCCCGCATTGTGGCATTGCGCGAGGCGGGCAAGAGCATTGCCAAAACGGCAGAGCTGGCCGATTGCGACCGCAGCACAGTCAAGCGAGTATGGGCGGCGCATCGCGCCGCCCAGGTGCAAGAACCCAGCCCTCAGCGAAATCACCGTGAGCGGAAACGCTGATTGCCCTTTCTGTTCGGCTTCGCGCCGGTGGCAGCTGCCACCGGCAGTCCCCTGCCCGCGTCAACGGACTGCCAGCCAGGGAAAGAGCGGCGGAGCCGCGACAGGGTTTTCCAATCGCCCCCATGCCGATCGAGCGCAGCGACCTATGGGCGCCAATGGCCGGTGGCAGCTGCCACCACCGCCAGTCCAAATTGCTGCATCTACTCGGGCGGTTTCCTTTGGGCGTTGCTGTCTGACGGATACGAACTGCGCATCGCCACTAATGCGGGCAAGCAGAAAACCGGCCTTCGGCCTTGGGTTTCCGCAAGCGGACCCTCCCATTTTCAGCTTGCCCGCGTGGCTCAGCTCCGCCGCAAAAAATCCGTCAGCAACGCTTATCCAAAGGAGACTACCATGCAGAACATCGCTGAATTTCGGATCATCGGCCGCGTTGGCAGTGTCGATACGACCGATAAAGTCACCCACGTTTCCGTCGCCGCGAACTACAACCGCAAGGATGGCGATGAATGGAAGACCGATACGCACTGGAACCGTGTGACGTTCTTCCGCCAGCTGGCAGAGCGCGCCGCTGATCTGGGCAAGGGCGACCTGGTTCACATCACCGGACGGGTCCGCCAGAACAGCTACGAGAGCAATGGCGAAACCCGCTACTCGGTGGACCTGATCGCTGAGGGGCTGGGCATCCTGACGAGGGGCGGGGCTGATTAAGCCCCCTCCCTTTCCCCATAAGACGGGCGGCCTAGCGGCCGCCCTTTTTTGTGGACAATGCCTCTCATAGACCCTAACGATAATAGGGTCTAATTTTGCGAGGCATCTGTGGCGGCCAAACTGTTCAATCGTGTAGCGAGCTTGCGCATCGCTGCCGGACTTACGCAATCCGAGCTGGCGGCGAGGATTCACGTCTCACCTGAAACAGTCGCCGCCATCGAGAACGGCAGGCAGGACGCCACTTTGATAACGGCGCTCCGAATGTCCCACGCACTGCGAACTCAAGTGCCGAACATCTTTAGGGAGCAGCCTTTCCCTAAGCTGATCGGCTCCGATCGAGGCGAGAGCCGCACAGCTTAGGAGGTCACTATGCGCCGTCAGATCGTCAGCAAACTCCGGCGTGCAGCAAGCGCGCTACGGACGGCTATGCTTTTGGCGTGGCTTATCCTGCTGATCGCAGCTGGCGCGCTCATGCTGATCGTGGCTCTTATTGTCGCCACGCTGGCCCACGCTGCCTTTGGCTGGTGGGGCGTGGCCGTGGTCGCAGCTTTCGTGCTGGCGGCTATCTTCGGCAAAGATCCACCGACCGAACCAACCAGCCCGCGTCGCAAGCGCAAGGGCCTTCACCTGAATGACGATCCGAACCCATGGTATATGCAGTCGCAGTATCGCTTCGGATCGGGAAATAGCGCCGCCCATAACCGCTGGCACAAGTAGCCCGTGGCGCAGCCATTGAAGGGATTCTCAATGCGAACAATCGTAGTGACTAATGAGCGCGGTGGCATCGGCAAGACCATGCTTACCTGTCATATCGCGTGGCATCTGGCCGAGCAGGGCAAGCGTGTCGTGGTCCTTGACCTGGACAAGCAATGCCACAGTGCCGGAATGCTGAAAGCCGAGTTCGAGCAGATCGGGCCGGTTCAGTCGATACTCGACTTCGCCCCCGGCGAGGAACCTCCGGCGCTGGCTTGCTTCAAGAACACGAGGCAAGTGGTCGAACTGACGACTGACGGCCCGCAGCAGGGCCAGCACATCGCCGCCTATGTTCGCGCCATTCGTGCCGGCCTTGCCAAGCACTACGACTATTGCGTGATCGACACGGCCCCGGCTTGGGATGGCCGCAACCTTATGGCGCTGATCGCATCCGATTATGTCGCGGTGCCTTTAGACCCCGACAAAACCGCACGGCAATCGCTCAACGAGATTTCGCAAAGCATCAGCCTTGCCAATAAGGTTCGGGGGGAGGGCAACGAAACCCGCTTCGGGATCGTGTTCAATCGTGTGCAGACGACGAGTGAAGTGTCTAAAATGCTCATGGAGCGGATCGGGCAGGCGCTACCCGCCAATGTTGTCCCGCATACCATCCCGCACCGCGAGCATATGCGCGAGGCGGCCCTTCTCGAAATTCCCGTGTGGCGACTTGCCAAGGATACGCGCCGCAGCGCGCCGGTCCTGCGCGAAGTCGTCTCCTACATTGTCGATCAAGCTGAGAGGGAAGCCGCATGAGCAAGGCAGCTGTCAAACCGGCGAAGAAGAGCTTTGCCGACTTCGATATGGACGCGATGGATTTTTCGGCCGTCCCCGCGAATACCGAGTTCAAGGCAGCTGGGCGGTTTCAGCGCCTTCCGCTCGCTGACATTGATCCAGACCCCGCGCAGGTTCGCCGGGAGTTCGACCAGGCCGAGATTGATGCACTGGCCGCGACCATCAAGGACCGCGGCTTGCTGCAACCCATCGTCGTCGCGCCAACATCGAACGGCCGCTACATCATCCGATACGGCGAGCGGCGCTACCGCGCGTGCCGCCAGCTTGGTTTCGACCAGATCGACACCGTTCTGGATCAGGCCGACGCCGAACGCGATATTGGCCTCGACCAGTTTCTTGAGAACGAACAACGCCAAGCCCTAAGTCTGGCCGAGCGCGTCAGTTTCATCGCGAGCCGCGTCAGTGACACGCTTTCGACAAAGGATCTAGCCGCGCGCATCGCCAAGCCGCATTCGGAAGTGAAGCGCCTCTACTCGCTGCGCACCTTGCCCGAGGACATTCTTGCCGCGTTGAAGAATTGTTCTCCGCGCGCCGCCGTCGCCATCAAACACGCGATCGAGCTGGACGAGAAGGCCACGCGCAATTTCGTGGTCACGAATGAAAATCCGACAGCCGCCGCCTGCGAGCAGTTTCTTGCCACGCTCCAAGGCGGTCCCGATGAAGAGAGCGCTCAGGCCGGCGCCGCTAAACCGAATGACGATTCAGCGCTGCCCCAAGAATCGCGCGCGCCGGTGGCAGCTGCCACCAGTGCAGCAGATGAGCGTCGGGAGCGGCCCGAACTGGATGCCGGCGACGACGAGCGGGAAGGGGAGGGCGCTGCGCTTGCCGAGCGTTCCGATCACAAGCCGCGCACCCCCCGTCAGCCGAAAGAGGCCAACGACGCACCGGCCATCATCATTCAGGGCCGTCGCGGGATTGTTCTCAGCGGCCAGGTCACGGTTCGGTTCGACGGCGAGGCTGCGCCCCAAACCTTCGACTTCTGATAGCTTTTACCGTCCACGTTCACTCAGCATTGAGGCGGCGTGGAATTTTGAAGCGGTGGCAGTTGCCACCGCTTTTTGTTTGCGGGGTAGGTATCTACTGTATGGCGGGGTAGGTATCTACTGTATGGCAGGATAAGCCTTGCGGCGGCTAATGTTAACCGATACGCTCAATCCTATCGGATCGCGCTTCACGGTTGGGAGATACCTACCCCACATGGAAAAGACGCTGGGCTTCAAGATCGAGGCGGCCAAGCTCGCAAAGATCGACGCGCTCGCGCAGACGAGGGGAGGGCGCGGCCCCTTCATGCGTCAGCTGGTTGACGCGGTGCTCAGGCAGTCCGGGGCGGCCATCGAGGCCGCGCCTGTTGCCGACCGCGAGGCCGCTGGCGAGCACCGCCTTTATCTTCGGCCCACCGAAACCGAACTGGCCGTGATCCGCCATCGCGCAAAGGAGCGCCGCATGACCCCGGCGACCTGGGCGATGGCTCTTGTGCGGCGACACATCGGCATTGCCGCGCCTGTCGATCGCGAGTTGCGCGAAGAGCTGTTGAATTGCCGTCAGGCGTTACAGCGCATTGGCCGCAACGTGAATCAGATCGCCCGAGCGGCGAACAAGATGGCGCTGGCGGACAATGCAGCGGAGATCGCCGGCGAGCTGCATAAGGTCAACGACCTGCGCGCGGCGATCGGCGCGGCCGTCGAAGGTATCGGTGCAGCCACGAAGGCCGATCTTGTCTATTGGGAGGTGCCCGGTGAGCGACTTTGACAGCAGCTTTGAGGCGGGCCAGCTCGCCGCGCTGTTCAAACCAAAGCTGACCAGCGACCCGAACAGGCGCGGCGCCGACATGTTGCTGCGCTCGCTTAGTTCGAGGCGAGCAGGCCAGGGCGGGAGCACCCGGGCGCGGCTTGCTCGCATTGTCAGCCGTGCTCCGGAGGTCATGGTCAAGGTTACGGGCAGGCCGAAGGGCAAGAACCACGCGGCTGCGCATTTCGACTATATCGGCCGAAAAGGCGATGTGCCGCTTGAAACGCGCGATGGCGACATTCTGACTGACAAGGAAGATCGGGCGGCGCTGGCGCGCGATTGGGGCGATCCTGTCTATTGGCGTGACAATTCTACCGTAGCCGCCGTGAGCATGGTTTTTTCGATGCCGGCAGGCACAGACCCCGACAAGGTTCTTTCAGCGGTGCGCGAAGTCGCGCGGAGCGAGATCGGGCATGAGTGGGATTACGTCCTGGCGCTGCATACGGACACACCACGGCCTCACGTGCATGTGACGGTTGCAGCGCGCGGTGACACGGGGAAACGCTTCAACCCGCGACCTCAAATGCTGCATCATTACCGGGAGCGCTTTGCCGAGGAATTGCGGGCGAGGGGGGTTACTGCCGAGGCAACGCCTCGCGCAGCGCGCGGTGTCGGCCGAGCTGGTCAAAGCATGGCCCTGAATCGGATGCGGCAGCGCTACATGGCCGGCACCGCACCTGCACCGTTTGCCAATCAGAAGATCACTGCGGCCGCGCGAGACCAGCTGGCGGGGCGGTCCACCGCTCCGGATTTCGTGGTGCGCGGGCGGCAGGCATGGAATGAGACGCAACACCGCTATCTAGCCGCCGCCAAGCGCCTTGAGGCAAGCAGCGATCCAGCTGACCGCCAGCTTGCCGACCAGGTGCGGCAATTTGTGGGGGCAGGGCGAACGCCTACAATTCATGAGCGATCGGTAGCCGCGATGGAGCGGAAGCGGCAGAGCGAACGATCTAGGAACCGCGATCGTTCGCGGGAAGGGCCAGGACGATAGTTACTGGGGGCATCGCAGAATCTGGCCGTAAACGTACGCCAGTGGGCTCTGTTGCAAAAATCGTGAAGCTTGAGCATGCTTGGCGGAGATTG
>NZ_JNAC01000106.1:0-9461 GCF_000722555.1 Sphingobium sp. DC-2
GCTCCACCTTCTCAGGAGTTGGAGCCTCCGACAAACCCGGCGCGGTTCACCTTGGGATCGCTCCTAGCCCATAGCGCCAGCCATAGCTTCGGCTAACGAAGATCGCGCGCATGCCAGTCCGCCAAACCATGAAGCCGAAATTGACCCACAGCAGCGCCTCGACCAGCGGCGTTGGTTGATATGGTTTGCCAAGGCCGAACCATGCGCCGACGAGGATGATGCACCAGAGCAGAAGGGCGATGTAGGCGGTGAAGAGGATGAAGGCGGCCAACGCGGCGCGCCGGTCGCGGATGCGCATCCACCATTCCATCGGACCGCCCTGCCATCCCATGCGGTCCCATCCCGCCAGAGAAATACCGACCATCCAGCGCGCTTTCTGCCGCACGGCCGCCCAAAAGCCATCGGGGAAGAATTCGCGCGTCGCGACCAGTTCACCCTTCGCATCGCGCATGCGAACGAAGACCCCGCGTCTGCCCTGGTCGGCGATGCGCAGGCCCATCTCATAATCTTCGGTGAGGGATACAGGATCGAACGGGCCGCCATTGGCGGGATCGACCAGCTCCTCCAGCGTATCGCGGGCAAAGGCACAGGCAACGCCTGCCGACGGCATGGATGCGCCCATCGCCTCCCGTATCGTCAGGAATTTACCATGGCTCTCCGCAAACTCGTCGCAATAGTGATTGGCGACCGCGCGCGACCACCATCTGCCTTGGCCGGGCAATGGCAGAACCGGAAGTTGCACCAGTTGGAAACGATCTATCATGACATCGAACAAGCGGATCTCATCGGCGTGAACCACGTCTTCGGCGTCATGGAGAGCGACAGCCTTGAAACGGCGGCCAGTGCGGCTTTCTTCCCGCAGCATATTTCGCCACAGCAGGTTGAGGCAGTCGGCTTTGGTTGTCGGCCCCGGCCGGTCATTGACGCAGAGGATGACGCGCGGTTCGTCCTTGGCAACCTGTGCCACGGCCGCCCGTGTCGCATGATCATTGGGATAGGTGCCTACGAATATGCGGTAGTCGCCTTGCTGCCATTGCATCAGCGCGTTGCGCAGCATGGGGCCGATGACATCAGCCTCACCCCAGGCGGGAACGAAGACCGCGATCGTGCCGGGCTGCGGCGATGCTGGCAATGTCGCCGTAGTCATGCGGGGATGGCGTGAATAGACCGTGATATTGCGCCACCAGCGGCGGCACAGGAAAAGAACGTCCACCAGGAAATCGTCCGCTCCGCCTATTGCGAGGCCTAGGACGGCAAATAATAGAACTTCATGATGAACGACCGCCAGAAAGGCGATCAGCGCTTCCCCCATCGTCAGCCCCCCCTCTGATCGAGCGGCGGCGTTGCCATTACTTTGACGGCGATTCAACTGTCTTCTTCAAAATTTTCCGTGGAAGGACCGAAGCTTAGCCTATGTTAATCAAGATGATGAAGCATGAGGAGAGGCGAGTGGTGTTTGAGACACGGAAGGTCACCACGATTTTTCCGTTGGGCCGCTCCGGTGATGCGCCGGGATGAATCGCCAGTGCGTGGAGCCGCTGTTATGGTTGCTCTGCCGGAAAGACGACTCAGACACAGTCGCGGCACCCCGCCAGTCTCTTAAAGCGATAAGGTAGGAGGGCGTGAATGACCGGAGAGAAGGATGTCAATTATCTGCTGCACAGGCAGCAGGTGTCCCTGATAAGGGCGCAGTTCAGCCGTTCGCAGCAGGGAAGGGCGGCCTATGAGGGCCTTGCCCGTGGCTATGCCGATCAGATCGATGCTTATCGGCGCGAGAATAGCCGTTTGGTGCAGCACGCTCACTGAATTTCCGTTGGCACGTTCCGTTTACCGCAGGTTCAGGCGGCGGGAGCGATGAAGGGGTATGACGATCCGATGCCTTCGCCTGCCCAGCATAATGCTTCCCGCCCTTTTATTAGTGTCCTGCGCTACGGTTTCGCCGGAGGCGCGGGTGCGCGCCGGGCTGATCGACGCAGGTCTTCCGCCTTCCACCGCAGGCTGTATGGCTGAGCGTATGGTTGATCGGTTGAGCCTGGGGCAGCTTCGGCGGGTCCAATCCCTTGCCTCGCTCCGCAATTCACACATCGGCGATCTGACGGTGGATCGTTTCCTCTACAAGCTGCGCGCCCTTGAGGATCCCGAGATATTTGCGGTGACCAGCAAGGCTGCGGTCGCCTGCACGCTGCTGCGCTGATCCGCACTTTTCGTTCTGACGAGTCCAACGGATTTGCAATTTTGCAAAGTCCATTTGCAAAATCCTGCTGGAGTCCCGTCCCCGCCTGTGCTTTAGCCGCCGCAACAGCTTTGCAGCGAAAGGACGGGCCGGGCCCATGAACATTCACGAATATCAGGCAAAGGAATTGCTGGCGAAATATGGCGCGCCGATCGCCCAGGGTTTCGCTGCGTTCTCGGTCGATGAAGCGATGGAAGCCGCCAAGAAGCTGCCTGGGCCGCTCTATATCGTGAAGTCGCAGATCCATGCCGGCGGCCGCGGCAAGGGCAAGTTCAAGGAACTGGGCCCCGATGCCAAGGGCGGTGTCCGGCTGGCCTTCAACCTGGACGAGGTGAAGGCTCACGCCACCGACATGCTGGGCAATACGCTGGTCACCATCCAGACCGGCGAGGCGGGCAAGCAGGTCAATCGCCTCTACATCACCGACGGGGCTGACATTGCGAAGGAGTTCTACCTTGCCCTGCTGGTCGATCGTGCCAGCAGCCGCATCGCTTTCGTCGTGTCGACCGAGGGCGGCATGGACATTGAAGAGGTCGCCCACTCGACCCCCGAAAAGATCCATACGGTCAAGGTTGATCCGGCCACCGGCTTTCAGCCGCACCACGGCCGTTCGGTCGCGGCTGCGCTGGGCCTGACTGGCGATCAGGCGAAGCAGGCCGCCAAGGTCGCCTCGTCACTCTATGCCGCGTTCGTGGACACCGATGCCGAGCAGATTGAAGTCAACCCGCTGGCGCTGACCGAGCAGGGCAACCTGCTGGTGCTGGACGCCAAGGTCGGCTTCGACGGCAACGCCATGTTCCGTCACAAGGACATCGCCGAACTGCGCGACCTGACCGAGGAAGATCCGGCCGAAGTCGAAGCGAGCGAATATGACCTCGCCTATATCAAGCTGGACGGCAATATTGGCTGCATGGTGAACGGCGCGGGCCTAGCCATGGCGACGATGGACATCATCAAGCTGAACGGCGAATTCCCCGCCAACTTCCTGGACGTTGGCGGCGGCGCCAACAAGGAAAAGGTGACCGCGGCCTTCAAGATCATCCTGAAGGACCCGGCCGTGAAGGGCATTCTGGTCAACATCTTCGGCGGCATCATGAAGTGCGACATCATTGCCGAGGGCATCGTCGCCGCCGCCAAGGAAGTTGACCTATCGGTTCCGCTGGTCGTGCGCCTGGAAGGCACGAACGTCCAGCAGGGCAAGGATATTCTGGCATCGTCGGGCCTGGCGATCGTCCCCGCGGACGACCTGGGCGACGCAGCCAAGAAGATCGTGGCGGAAGTGAGGAAGGCAGCCTGAGGCACTTTCGAGCCACTTGAACAAACACCATGGGGCGCAGGCGGTCTGAAAGGGCCGCCTGCGTCCTTGTCCGCATATGCGGCGATGGCGTGTAACGGAGGATGTTGCGATGAAGATCCTTGTGCCCGTGAAGCGGGTCATTGACTATAATGTGAAGCCGCGGGTGAAGGCCGACGGCACGGGCGTCGATCTGGCGAACGTCAAGATGAGCATGAACCCGTTCGACGAGATCGCGGTTGAGGAAGCCATCCGCCTGAAGGAAAAAGGCGTGGCGACCGAGGTGGTCGCCGTGTCGATCGGCGTCGCCAAGGCGCAGGAAACGCTGCGCACGGCGCTGGCCATGGGCGCGGATCGTGCGATCCTGATCCAGACCGATGACGAGGTTGAACCGCTGGGCGTCGCCAAGCTGCTCGCCAAGGTGCAGGAAGAGGAAGGCGCTGGCCTGATCATCCTGGGCAAGCAAGCGATCGACGATGACAGCAACCAGACCGGCCAGATGCTGGCCGCTCTGCTGAACCTGCCGCAGGGCACTTTCGCGTCGAAGGTCGAGGTTGAAGGTGACAAGGTCAGCGTGACCCGCGAAGTCGATGGCGGCCTGGAGACGGTGAAGCTGAACATTCCGGCGATTGTCACTACTGACCTGCGCTTGAACGAGCCGCGCTATGCTTCGTTGCCGAACATCATGAAGGCGAAGAGCAAGCCGCTCGCGACGAAGGCGCCTGCCGATTATGGCGTCGATATCGCACCGCGGCTGGAGACGCTGAAAGTCGCCGAACCCGCCAAGCGTTCCGCTGGCGTCAAGGTCGCCGATGTCGATGAACTGGTTGCCAAGCTGAAGGCTCTGGGCGTCGCTGCTTAAGAACCCAACTGCCGTTCGTGTCGGGCTAAAACGAGACACGGATGCGCATGCCGCTTCTCGACTGCGCTCGAAGCGAACGGGAAGTGGGGATGAAAGGAACATCAATGAAGACTCTAGTCTGGGTTGAACATGAGGGCGGCGCCGTCAAGGACGCGACCCTTTCCGCTGTCACCGCCGCTGCCAAGCTGGGTGAAGTGCATCTGCTGGTTGCTGGCGCTGGTGTTGGCGGCGTGGGTGAGGAAGCCGCGAAGATCCCTGGGGTGGGCAAGGTGCATGTCGCCGACGACGCAGCCTTTGGTCATGCGCTGGCCGAAAATGTCGCGCCGCTGGTCGTCGAGCTGATGGGCAGCCATGACGCGTTCGTCGCGCCCGCCACCAGCAACGGCAAGAATATCGCGCCCCGGGTCGCGGCTCTGCTGGACGTCATGCAGATCAGCGACATTCTTTCGGTGGAGAGCGAAGATACGTTCACCCGCCCGATCTATGCTGGCAACGCGATCGCGACGGTCAAGTCGAAGGATGCGAAGAAGGTCATCACTGTTCGCGGTACTGCTTTCGAAAAGGCGGCTCGTGAGGGTGGTTCCGGTGTGGTTGAGGCTGTTTCCTCGACCGGCGACAAGGGATTGTCGACCTTTGTCGGTGCCGAGATCGCCAAGCAGGAGCGTCCTGAACTGACGAGCGCCAAGGTGATCGTGTCGGGTGGCCGCGCGCTGAAGGATGGGCCGACTTTCGAGGAGGTCATCTACCCGCTGGCGGACAAGCTGGGTGCTGCCGTGGGGGCGAGCCGTGCGGCGGTCGATGCGGGCTATGTGCCCAACGATTATCAGGTCGGACAGACCGGCAAGATCGTCGCGCCGGAAGTCTATATCGCCGTGGGTATTTCCGGGGCGATCCAGCATCTGGCGGGCATGAAGGACAGCAAGACCATCATCGCCATCAACAAGGACGAGGATGCGCCCATCTTCCAGGTGGCGGATATCGGCCTGGTTGGAGACCTGTTCAAGGTGGTCCCGGAACTGACCAGCAAGCTGTGATCGGGTGCTGGAGTGCCGCCTTCAATAGCGGCCTCCAGCGGCCCTTTCTGCTAAGCGTTTCTGCCGGGCTTCGATAGTCCGGTACGAACGGAACTTACTTTGGGGCGGGGTTGTCATGACCTTGCCCCCATTTTTATTGCAGCGGCTGATGTGATGGCATCAGCATGGCGGTGGCTTCTATCTCTTGTCCCGGTCAATGCACTTCGGGGCACTGGCAATCCGTCATTCAGCGGAATCGCGGTGCGCTGCACGAAGCGGGAAAGGGATGGAAATAGTCCGCCCGCCAGCGGCTTCGCGAAAGGGGGGGAACGCGGGCCGGGCGGGCGGTGGCCAGCGGCCAGAGGGAAAAGCCGCCGGAATATGTTTTTTAAGCGTTAGCTGACCGCAGGCGAACTGGCCGTGGCGGGGCGTGAGGGGGTGGACGTTACCGCCGGGGAAATGTCGCTGCCGCCCAGATTGCCGCTGCTGCCGGAACTGGCGCCGGAGGCTGCGCTGCGGTTGGAGATGTCGTCGCGGGCCTGGTTGTAGCGGCTGACGAGGTCATCCTTGAACTCGGTCAGCTTGCCTTCGTCATACAGCTTCTTGCCGACATAACCGGCGATGGCGCCGAAAATCAGAGTGCGGATCATAGATGGTGCTCCTTACCGGATGGTTCCTGTCAAGGTTTGCGTGGATAACCGGCCAGACGCCGCCAGGTTCCGGGCGCTTGTGGAGTAATCGACAAGATGAGCGGCGCTGGCGGCGTTCTGGACATGGGATCGCGGCAGGGTGACATAGGTGACACGACAGAGCCGCAGAAATCCGCCATTTTTGCGAAATTTTCCTATTTGCCCGGAGTCTTGCCGCGCGGGGGCGCCTTTGACTGCTCCCCGGCGAGATGGTGGGAGCGTTCGCGGTAGAAGCTCTTGATCTTCTCATCCAGCAAGGCTTCGCTGGCGGCGAGGTCCTCGGCCTGTTCCGGGTCCTGCCGCAGCTTTTCCAGCTCGCGCAGGGCCGCTTCGTCAGAGGCGGGCGCTTTTTCGACATGGTCGAGCACGCGCTGCCAGTTTTCCAGCAGCAATTCGCGCTGCACCGCGCGGCGGCCGACCGCGGCCGGGTTGGCAAGGAGGAAGGCGGTGAGCTTTTCATCGAAACGCTTGCGGGTGCCGACCTGCCGCCCTTCGTAGAAGATCGGCTCCTCCACACCGTGCAGCGCCCGTTCGAGCGCGGCGTGGGCGAGTTGTTGCAGGCCGAATTCAAGCGCCGCTTCCCACGCGATATCGAAAGCCTGATTGGAAAGGCGGGAGCGCAGGCGATAGGCGGATTGTCGCGACATGCCGACGGACTGGGCCGCGGCCGACACGGAGGCGGTGCTGGCCAGCGCATCGAGGAAGCGGGCCATTTTCGGCCGCGTCCAGATATTGTGACGCTTGGCGACGGCCTCCATTTCAGCAGGCGTCAGTTCCTGCACAGGCTTGGTCAGGCCAAGGGGAAAGCCGTCCTCGGCGCGGTTGTCGGGATGGCCGGGGGTGTTCCTGCCGGTACGCTTGGTCATGTCTGTCCTCCATATGTTCCGCCTGAGTGCGGAAGAGGACAGGACAGATATGCTATTTCGGGGCCTGTAGGACAGCCCGAAAATATCAGGCGCTGGCTGGAGCCTCATTTGCCTGCGCCACGGCGGCGGCAGCGGCTTCGCGGCGGGCGCGGTTGCGGTCGGCAAGGTCCTGCCGTTCGGCCATGGCGAGGAAGCTGGCTTCGGAGCGCAGGCAACGGTCGCGGACGTTGGCGAGCGTGGCCGCATCCGCATCGCTGCGGGACTGGGCGGCGAGGGCGCGATAGTCGGGGTGGGACATGGAGGCTCCTTTCGCGGGTGAGTGTCCGGGCGCAGGGTGGCGCGCCCGGACGGTTCAGGCAGCGCCTTATTCGGCGTGGGCGATGTTCACGGCCGCCATCTTGCCACGGCGGTCCTGCTCCAGTTCATAGGAGACGCGGTCCTTTTCGCGCAGCGTGGCAAGGCCGGCGCGCTCGACAGCGGTGATGTGGACGAAAGCGTCCGCGCCGCCATTGTCGGGGGCGATGAAGCCATAGCCCTTGTCAGCGTTGAAGAATTTGACGGTTCCGGTGATGCTCATTGGGTGTTTCCTTCTTTCGTATGGCGCGCCCCGTGTGGACGGGCCTTGCGCTAGAGGGGCAGGGAAAGAAGGAGTTCAGGGGCCGCAAAGCGCCGAAAGACCGTCGATTTGCGTCTGTAGCAGAGGGAATATGGGGGCTGGGGACGCGAATTGCAAGGGAAGGGAGGTGGCGGGGCTTTAAGCGCACGGCGCGCTGCGGCGAGTGGTTCGTCGGCGAGGCGCGCGCGGGCGATGAGGATGGCCGCGCCCCAGCCGAGGCGAAAGGCCGCGCCGTCGCGGCGGATGCGCAGAGCATAGGCGGCGCGGGGGGAGATGGCGACGGCGTCGCAGGCCGTGGTGATGACGCCGGTGGCGGCGAGGGTTTCCAGGAACTGCCGCTGCCGCGCGGGGCTCCAGCCGTCGGTGCGGACTTGCTCGGCGGGGGTGGGGAGGCCGTGAGGGAGGGGGGAAGTGGTAGGACATGGCAAAGCTCCTGTTTAGGGGAGGGTTTGCCGGGACGGTATCAGGGGTAAGGGGGTGTAGGACAGAACAAAATGGGAACATTTGATAGATGGGGCATCCCAATGAAACATTTTTGCCACCGGGGTTTATCAGTGCAAAGAAGGCTGATAGCCAGCGCAGGGGGCAATATGGGTTGATTGTTCCTCTAGAACATATTAGGAACAACCAGTGTACGTTACCCAGAGAGTTAGATGCCCTGTCCACAATTTGATCGGCTTCCAGGCCGACCAGTTTGAGGACGTGATCTGGCGAGTTATCCAAACTAGACCTTTTCAACGACTTCGGCGCGTTAAGCAGCTGGGATTTTCGGATTTTGTCTATCCCGGCGCAACTCATTCCCGCCTAGCTCACAGTATCGGCGTATTTCATACGGCACGGCAACTGATGAGCATAATCCGCGAAAAGGTCGGATCGTCCAACTGGAATGCAAGCAAGGCGAATGCGGCTCTAGCTGCCGCTCTGGTGCATGACGTTGGACATGGGCCTTTTAGTCATGCCTTTGAAGAGGTGGGAAAGAGGCTCTCGCTTAAGCTCGCTCATCATGAGCATGTAAGTGACGTTCTAATTAGGGACAGCGAAATTTCTTCGCCACTCAAGGAGCTTGGCAGTGGCTTCGCCAACGACGTAGCTGAAGTAATCGCTAGTGCTGGTCCCCGCTCAGTTTATGATGCCGTGGTTTCTAGCCAGTTTGATGCCGACCGGTTAGATTACATTAGAAGAGATCGCTTGATGGCTGGCTCATCTCATGGTGTGATTGATTACGATTGGCTAATCTCAAATTTGCAAGTGGAGACGATAAGCACCGGGGTCGATGACCAAAAAGTTTCAGATTTGCAGACGTTCGTGATTGGGCCGAAAGGTCTTCACGCTACTGAGGCTTATGTGCTTGGTTTGTTTCAGCTTTATCCAACGATATATCTTCATAAAACTACGCGGGGCATTGAAAAAATTTTCACCGAGTTGATGGTGAAGGTATTTGAATTGGCTCGGAGCGGGTTCCATAGCAAGGTTGGTCTGCACAAAGATCATCCATTATTGCGGTTTGTTGATGATCCCACAAATTTGGAGCGAGCAATTTGTCTGGATGACTCTGTAGTTTATGGAGCGCTTTCTCAATTCTGTGAAGCAGACGACCCTCTTGTGTCTGAATTGGCTCTACGAATTAGGGATCGCAAGACCTTCAAGTGCTTTGATGTACTAGAATATATTAGGAAAAAAATGCCCACCGCTCAAAATGCTGTGGACGGCAGAAAAGCTATAAGCAGAGTTGCTTTGTCGAGTATGGAGAAAATTGAGCTTTGGAAAAAGACGTCATGCTCATCACTTCTTCTGAAAGACGAGACATCTAGATCGCCATATAAAAAGTTCGAAGAATCGAAGTGAAGCAGCCCCCAAAATGACCGGACAGTTCCTCACACTTATGTAA
>NZ_JNAC01000107.1:0-13375 GCF_000722555.1 Sphingobium sp. DC-2
CAGGTGAATTGGCGTGGGGTGTCGGATGCAGTGTTCTTTGTCCGTTCACACCAAGCCGCCCGTCAAGGCGGCCCAGCATCAGAAGGGCATAGCCATAATCATAAGGAAAATCGCGCATTTCTGCGCCTTAGCGCATTCATGATGTAACCAAAAGGCCAGGTTGGTTACATTGCCTCTGATGACAGGAAAGCGTTGGGAGAACGCCGTAGGACCTTTCAGGACCGCGAGAACCATGCCCCAGCGATCAGCCCTTTGACAAGCATATTCGAATTACGAGCGTCGTGAGGGAGGCTGTATCGAGGAACTGCTTTCCTGATCCCCGCACCTCCGCAGCGAAGCTGCTCAGTCGATCATCGCGCAAGTATTTAAATCGTTCGATCCACTTAACTGATTGAAAGAGGCAAGGAGATACCAAAGTTCTCATTCCTTCGTGGGGAGAAGACAGCTAATAGCGACGTCCACCTACAGAAGGTCAGGCCAAGGGTAAAAGCAACCGAAACAACGCCGATCCCAGGCACCCCGATCATCGGGAAGGCAAACCAAAAGAAAAGGGCCGCCACGTCTGCACGCAGCGGCCCCAACATCCGTTCAGGACTAACGTCAGGCCTTGTCGCCACCCGCGGCGGCTGCCGGTGCGGCCTTCGGCTTGGCGCGGCGGGGTGAAGCCGCCTTTGCAGGCTTGGCTTCGGCTGCCCTCTCCGCGCTCTTGCCCTCAGGCTTCGCCGCAGCTTTGGGCGCGGCCTTCTTGGCGGGCGCTTTCGTCTTCGTCTTGGCCGGAGAGGCAGGAGCGGGTGAAGCGGACGAAGCGGACGAAGCGGCAGCAACTGGCTTTGCCGCAGGCGCGGCTGCCTCGCTCACGGCCGGAGCCTTGGTCACGGGCTTGCGGCCCAGTCCCAGCTTGTTGGCAACCGCACGGCGCGCTTCGGAATAGCTGGGTGCGACCAGCGGGTAGCTTTTGGGAAGATTATAGCGCTCGCGATATTGATCGGGCGACAGGCCGTGGGTCGCCAGATGCCGTTTCAGCGTCTTGTAAGGCTTTCCGTCAATCATGCTGAGGATATGTTCGGGCGAAGACAGGCTTTTACGCACCGACACGGCGGGCGTGTAAGTTGCCGCCTGCGCTTCGGCAGGATTGGACTGCGGCGTTTCAGTCAAGGCCGAGCGGGTCGTGCGGATCAGATCGGCAAGCCCCTCGCTGGGAATGCTATTGTTGGAGACAAACGCGCTCAATAGCTGAACCGTGAGCGTTGTGATATCCGGCGACATATTTTCAGACATTGGCACGCTTCCCCTGGAAAAGATGATGCGACCGCCTTGTGCGCCGTTTGAGTGAAAATGTAAATCTTTCGCTGCACAATAATGGAAATCATCTGTCCTGTTGGAGGACAATGCCATTTTTCATACCCTAACTGCTTGTGAATAGGGTGCCGGAATGATGAATTTTCTATCAACATCACCGGCTTTCCAGACCGCGATTGATAGGACGAGGACGGCGTTCGTCAGGATCACTACGGATATCGGCAAAGCCCTGAGGCGATGAAAAAAAAGGCCGGTCTTGCGACCGGCCTGATGAGTTTTAGGAGAGGATGCCTGAAAGGCAGGGCGCATGTGGCCTGCCGGACCCTCTCTTGCAATTGCCGAATGATGCTTTTCGATTGCGTTACGCGCAACCGTCATGAAGATGGCCGCGCACTTGCCGCGATCAGCCGTTCAGCTGGTCCTTGACCGCCTTGGCGGGCGTGAAGGTCAGCTTCTTGGAAGCGGCGATCTGGATGGTGGCGCCGGTCGAAGGATTGCGGCCTTCGCGGGCGGGCTGGTCCTTGACCTTGAACTTCCCAAATCCGTTCAGCGAAACCTCCTCGCCCTTGGCGGCGGCACCGGCGATGGCGGAAAAGATGCCGTCGACATATTTGCGCGCGTCAGCCTTGGTAAGGCCATGCTCGGCGGCAATGGTTTCGGCGAGTTCGGTGTTGTTCATTGATGATCTCCCTTTCGTGGACGACGCGTCTTACCTTGTCTTAGCGCGCTCAACCAGCCCGCTTTTTTCCGAGCCTTTCGATCGCGGCAGCTTGCCGGAAAAGGCACGTCGCGCGCTATCTGTATCGCGGGCGGAGCCATCGGCCAAGCCCGGCATGATCCAAAAGGACGGCACGCGCTGCATTATGGCCCGGCGCGCCCGTCACGCCGCCGCCCGGATGGGTGCCAGCGCCGCACATATAGAGCCCCTTCACCGGCCCGCGGTAAGCGCCATGGCCCAGCACGGGACGGGCCGCCCATAGCTGGTCCAGCGTCATGCGCCCATGCATGATGTCTCCGTCCACAAGGCCGAATGTCCGTTCAAGATCGGCAGGAGAAAGGATCTGCCGCGCGATGACGGACCGCGCGAAACCCGGCGCATGAGCATCGACAGTGGCGATGATCTGATCGGCCGCCGCCTCCCGTTCCTCGTCCCAGCTCCGCGCGCGGCCGTCTGGCGCTGGTGGCAGGACCGGGGCGAATTGCTGACAGAACAGGCTGGCGACATGAAGACCAGGCGGGGCGAGGCTGTCGTCGATGATGGAGGGGATCAGCATCTCGATGATCGGCGCGCGCGACCAGCCTTCACGCCGCGCATCGGTGAACGCCTGGTCCATATAATCGAGCGTGGGCGCGATGATGATGCCCGATTGCAGATGCTCCCCCACGCCCGGCAGGCAGGCGAAATCGGGCAGGGCGGACAGCGCCACATTCATGCGGAAGCTGCCTGAGCCACTCTTGTAGCCCGCAATCCGCCTGCGGAAATCCGGTGGCAGGCTGGCCGGGTCCATCAGCCGCTGGTATAGCAGCTTGGGCCCGACATTGGCGATGACGCAGCGCCCCGCCACTTCCTGCCCGCTTTCCAACCGCACCCCGACCGCGCGCGCGCCATCCGTCAGCACGGACGCGACCGGCGCTTCCAGGCTGATCTCGACCCCCATGGCGGTGACGATCCGCGCCATGATCTGCGTGATCGCCCCCATGCCGCCGGGGCAATGGCCCCACGCGCCCTTCCGTCCGTTCACCTGCCCGAACACATGATGCAGCAGCACATAGGCGCTGCCCGGCGTGTCGGGGGATGCGTAATTGCCCACCGTCGCATCGAAGCCGAACGGCGCCTTGACCGCTTCATTCTCGAACCAGCCGTCCAGCAGATCGCGCGCGGATTTGGTGAAGAGGTCCAATATGTCGCGTTTCCGCTCGACCGGCAGGCGGGCGAACCGGCGTCCCTGATCGAGCGCCGCCATCATGCCCGTCATCCCGTCGCCCGCATTGGGCGGAGCCTTCAGCGCCAGCGCGCGCAGCATGTCGGCCGCACCCTCCAGCATGTCGAGATAGGCGGGGAGGGCGGCGGCATCGCGCGCGCTGAACCTCGCGAACTCCGCCTGCGTCCGTTCCGTCCCGCCGCCGGTCTTCAGGTAACCGCCGTCAGGTTGCGGCAGGAAATTGGCGATCGGCCGTTCGATCACGCGATAGCCATGATCGGCCAGCTTCATGTCGCGGATGACCTTGGGCTGCAACAGGCTGACGGTATAGCTGGCGACGGAGTTGCGGAAACCGGGGTGGAACTCCTCCGTCACCGCCGCGCCGCCGATCACCGCGCGCCGCTCCAGGATGCGCACCCTACAGCCCACGCGCGCCAGATAAAAGGCGCAGACCAGCCCATTATGCCCCCCGCCGATAATGACGGCGTCATAAGCGCCGCTCACCCCTGTGCCGCCCGTACCAGCGCGGGCAGGGGAGGGGGCGAAGCGCTCCAGCCCGCAGGTGGCGGATGGGGAGATCGCGCCTCCGGCACGATCGCACGCATCCGGCGGTTGAACTGCCGCAACCCCGTTTCCGTGCTGGCCAGCGGACCGCTGCTGTAGCTTGCCGACGCCAGCCCGGCCTGCACCCTTTCGATCAGCGCCTTGTCCTCGGCGCTCACCTGCCGGTTGATCCGCCAGTTGAGATAGCGCGCCGCCCTCATCTCCCGCCTGTCATCGGGAAGGGCGAAGGCGACTTCGCGGATCAGCGTGCGGGTGGGAGACAGGGGCAGCCATTGCATGAAGTCGATCTGGTCGGGATAGATATCGAAGGCCATGTTCGGCCATAGCCTGATATAGCTCCATACAGCCTCTGGGCCGGTGGGGAGGAAATGCTGATAGGCCCGCTCCGACAGATTGGCTGACGGAAAGGTGGTGATGCTGCCTCGCATCCGGTCGGCGTAGGGGAAGGATTCCAGACGATAGCTGCCGCCCATCAGCCGCCTGAGGCCAGGATGTGCGATGGCGACGTGCAGCGCATCGGCATAATTGTCGCCCACGATCTTCCAGTTCGCCTTGCGGACACGTTCCGTCACCCGGCCCAGCGGGCGCAGGCTGCCAAAGCGATGGGCGGCGATCTCGCCGGAGAGCGGCGCCAGCATCTGTGCCACGGAAGGCCCTGCGGATGCTTCCAGCCGGACGAACAGAAAGCCGTGGAAATTCTCCAGCTCCACGGGTGCGAGCCCCAGCCGGCGGCGGTCGATCCCGCCATAGAGCGCTTCGTCCGGCAGGCCGGTCAACCGCCCGGCGCTGTCATAGGTCCAGCCATGATAGGGGCATATCAGCCTGCGCGCGCAGCCCGATGGCTGGCTGGCGATGCGCGCGCCGCGATGGCGGCAGACGTTGGTGAAGGCGCGGACAATCCCATCCTCGCCCCGGATGATCAGGACGCTTTCGCCGGTCAGGTCCAGCCGCTGGAAATCGCCGGGGCTGGGCAGGGCGCTTTCATGCGCGGCGATCTGCCATGACCGGCGGAAGATGCGCGCGCATTCGACGCTCAAAAATTCGGGATCGCGATAGGTCCATGCCGGAAGGCTCCAGTCCGCGTCGGGATCATGCTCCAGGTCGTCGCCGTCCATGATCGCGGTCCCTCTCCCCGGCTTATTATTTGACGATCGTATAATAAATTCGGGAGCGATGAAAGGGCGTTACAGGAACCAGCTTGTCACCAGCGCGGCGGCGCACAGGAAGGTGACCAGCGTCGTCATCCATCCCAGCATATTCGTCCAGCGCCCGTTGGTGCGCGCGCCGACCACTCCCGGCCTGTTGGTCAGCATCATCATCAGCAGCAACAGCGGCGGCACCAGCATGCCCTGCACGATGCCGGACCAGACCAGCGCCTTCATGGGATTGAACCCCAGGAAGTTCATTGCCACCGCCACCACGGTGACCAGGGCGATGATGCCGTAGAACAGCCGGTTCTGCCGCGGCGCGTCGTGCAGGCTGCCTTCGCTGCCCATGCACTGCACGACGTCATAGGCCGCGCCTGTGGTCATCACCGGCACCGCCAGGAAGCCGACCCCGACAATGCCCGCCGCGAACAGATATTTGGCGGCCTCTCCCGCCACCGGCTCCAGCGCGGCGGCGGCCTGCGCGGCGGTTGCGATGTCCGTTTCGCCCGCCGGGTGCAGCGTGACGCCGGTGGCGAGCAGGATGAAATAGAGGATGATGTTGGAAAAGATCATGCCGGTCAGCACGTCGCGGCTGGTGCGCTTCATCTCGCCAGCGCTCGCCCCCTTGCGCTGCCACAGTTGGCGGCGTCCGATGGCGATCTGTTCTTCCACCTCTTGGTTCGATTGCCAGGTATAGACATAGGCGGACAGCGACGTGCCGATGCACGCCACGATCAGCGATATCGATCCTGCATCCAGGCGGATCGTGGGCAGGAACGTCGCGCGCAGCACCTCCACCGGGTCCGGCCGCGCCATCACAGCCGCCGCGCCGTAAGCGAGCAGGATCAGCGCCAGCCAGCGGAACACTCGCCGGATCAGCGAATAGGACCCGAAATATTGCAGGGTGAAGATGATAGCGGCGGCCCCCACGACGATCACCGGCACCGGCAGGGGGATGAACAGGTTCAGCGCCGCGCCGATGCCGCCCAGGTCCGCCGCCGCTTCGATGACGTTGCCGATGATCGCCAGCGTCACCATCGGGAACAGCACCCAGCGGGGAAACTGGTCGCGGATGCAGGCGAACAGCCCCTTGCCATAGACCTGCCCGATCTTCGCCGACAGATAGACCACCACATACATCATCGGCAGCAGGACCGGCGCGATCCACAGGAAGCCAAGCCCATATTTGGCTCCCACGCTGGCATAGGTGCCGATCGCCGAGGGATCATCGTCCGCAGCGCCGGTGACGATCCCCGCGCCCAGCTTCCTGATCAGGCCCGGCGCGCGGGGAGCGCCCAGCGTTTCACTTTCCAGCGGCTCGCGTATTTCGGTGGACATCGGGCCTCGCGCTTCGGGGTGCAGCGTCAACCGCGAAGGGCCGGGCGGGTTCACCGTCGATAACCCATGATAATGTCATAGATGGGAGGGCGCTCCCCGCGCGGAACCGGGCCGCCATGGACGAATTGGGTCCTGCATGGCGGATCGCATGGCAGACTGGGTCGCTTCGATGAGAGCGGGGGATTATCATGCGGCCTGGGACCTGACGCAGCAGGATCTTGCGGAGCGCGATCCGGTGCGGCGGGATGATCCGGCGCTGCCCTATCATCTGCGCTGGGTCTGGGACGGCAGGTCCTATGAAGACCGGCACTGCCTGGTGCGATGCTATCATGGCCTTGGCGACAGCATCCAGTTCGCGCGCTTCCTGCCGCTGCTGGCGCGGCGGACGCGGAGCCTGACGGTAGAGGTGCAGGCGCGGCTCCGCGATCTGTTCGTCTCCGGCCTCGATTGCCCCGGCGTGCGCTTCGTGGCGTTCGATGAAGCCCATCCGCTGCCGCCCGCCGAATGCGATCTGGAAATCACCGAACTGGATTTCGCCCTGCGCGCGACGCCCGCCGATGCGAAGCCTGCCTATCTGACGGCAAAGGCGGGGCCGCTGCCGCCCGGAAGCGTCGGCCTATGCTATGGCGCGGGCGATTGGGATCGCGACCGCGCGGTGCCCGCCAGTCTTCTCGCGCCCCTTTGTGCGGAGGCGCGGTGCGTCACGCTGATGCCCGAAGCCACGACCCTGGACGTGCTGAACCCTTCGGGCTGTCCCTTCGACATGATGGAAACGGCGGCGCTGGTCGCGGCGGCGGACCTTGTCATCACCGTCGACACGATGATCGCGCATATGGCGGGAGCGATGGGCAAGCCCGCATGGCTGCTGTTGAAGGCGGAACCGGACTGGCGCTGGCCGGCGGGCGGCGGCCGCACGCCCTGGTATCCCACCATGCGCATCTATGCCCAGCTGCGCCCCGGCGATTGGGCTCCGGTCGTGGAGCGGGTGCGGAGCGACCTGGCGAAATGGAACGCGGAAAGGAAGGAGGGATAGCCAAGCCATGGGATATATGTCCACGCCGTCAGTGCCGGTTTCCTGGGGCGAACTGCTCGACAAGATGACCATCCTGGAAATCAAGCAGCAGCGCATCGCCGCGGCGGACGCGCGCGCCAATGTCGGCAAGGAATACCGGCTGCTGAGCATGATCGGCAGCGAGGCGTTGCAGGTCGCCGCCATCGCCCCGCTGGTGGAGCGGCTAAAGCAGGTCAATGAGGAGCTGTGGCAGATCGAGGACGCCATTCGCGAGGAGGAGGCGAGCGCCCAATTCGGCGCGACCTTCATCGGCCTGGCCCGCGCCGTCTACCGGATGAATGACCGGCGCGCGGCGATCAAGCGCCAGATCAACGAATTGCTCGGCTCCGAACTGATCGAGGAAAAAAGCTATGCGGACCATGGCCGCCGCGCCCCTGACTGACGGCGGAGCAGGCGCGCGCGGCCGGTCCTGCGGCGTGCTGACCTTTCACCGCTGCATCAACTATGGCTCCTACTGGCAGGCGCGCTGCCTCGTGGAGGGGTTGCGCGCCATGGGAATGAATGCAGTGCTGCTCGACCATCATTCCCCCGCGATCCAGCGGGCGGAATGGCGTTGCGCCCTGCATCCGACACTGCCGCAGCCCGCGCAGCGAACGGACTTTCCCGCCTATGCGGAAAAGACGCGCAAGTTCCTGGCCGCGTTTGAGGAACTGCCCTTGTCGCGCCCGTTTCCCATCGATCAGCCCGAACGGATGGATGATTTCGACGCCATCATCGTGGGCAGTGACGAGGTGTGGAACCAGCGCCACCCCTGGTATGGCGAAAGCCCCATCTTCTACGGCGCTGGCCTGCGCGCGCCCTTCGTCTCTTACGCGGCGAGCTTCGGCAATCATGATGCGTCCGAAGGGCTGCCGGACCATTGGGCCGGGCAGTTGCGCAAGTTCGCGGCGGTGTCGGTGCGGGATGAAAACAGCCGGGCGATCGTGCGCGCGGCATTGGGGCGCGACCCGGCGCTGGTGCTCGACCCCTGCCTGCAATTTCCGCCGATGCAGTCTGGCGCGATGAAAGACGGGCAGGGGGGTTATCTCGCCCTCTACGGGCATAACTTCCCGGACTGGCTGAGTGGCCATGTCCGGCGCTGGGCCGATGCACGCCGCATGCCCATCGTAAGCATCGGCTATCGCAACGATTGGGCGCATGAGCAGCGGATCTCCGCCGGGCCGGAGGAATTTGCGACCCTGATGGCGGGTGCGGAGGGGGTCGTCACCAACTTCTTCCATGGCTGCGTCTTCGCGCTGCTGAACCGGCGGCCCTTCCTCACCGCGCCCACGCCCTATCGCTTCCACAAGGTCCGCGACCTGATGCGCGCGCTGGGGGCCGGGCGGCATATGGTGAGCGAGGATCAGGATGCGTCGGCCTATGACCGGCTGCTGACCGAACCGATGGACGCGGCGGTGCAGGACCGCATCGCCGCCCTGCGGCAGCGTTCCGCCGCCTTCCTGAACGATGCGCTGGCGATGGTGCGATGAGCGGGCCGCTCAGCCCGCGCGACATGACCGCATCGGGGCTGTGCACCGGCTGCGGGTCTTGCGCCGCCATGACCGGCCCCGCCGATGCGCGGCTCGATTGGGATGTCGAGGGCCAGTTGAAGCCCGCCGCGCCGGAAGGCTGGCGCAGGGAGCGCAGCGCCCGTTTTTCGCGGCTTTGCCCTTTCTCCCCCAGCGCGCGCGATGAGGATGAGATTGCGCAGCAGCGCTTCCCCGGCGCGCCGGAACAGGACCCATGGATCGGCCGCTTCGCCGCCGCCTATGTCGGCCACGCCGCCGAGCGGGACTATCGCGATCGGGGCAGTTCAGGCGGGATGGTAAGCTGGGTCGCGGCCGAATTGCTGCGTGGGGGACTGGTCGATGGCGTCGCCCATGTCGTGCGGGCCGACCCCGCCGCCGAAGGCCGCCTCTTCCGCTACAGCATCTCGCGCAGCCGCGACGCGCTGATGGAGGGCGCGCAGTCGCGCTATTATCCCGTCGAAATGTCCGCCATCCTGCGCGAAATGCGGGACGTGCCCGGCCGCTATGCCATTGTCGGCATTCCCTGCTTCATCAAGGCGGTGAACCTGGCGATGCTGGACGATCCCCTGTTGCGCGAACGGGTCGCCTTCACCCTGGGCCTTGTTTGCGGCCATATGAAAAGCCGCCAGATGGTGGACAGCTTCGCCTGGCAGATGGGTCTTGATCCCGCTGCGGTCGCCGCGGTCGATTACCGGGTGAAGGACGCGAGCCGCCCGGCAAACTGGTACAGGGCGCGGCTTGCGGCCCGTGATGGTGAAGAACGCCAGCAGGACTGGTGGCATCTGGTCGATGGCGATTGGGGATCGGGCTTCTTCCAGAACCGCGCCTGCGACTATTGCGACGATGTGGTGGCGGAAACGGCGGACATTTGCTTTGGTGACGCATGGGTGGAGCCCTATTCGTCCGATGGGCGCGGCACCAATGTCGTCGTGGTGCGCTCGCCCGTGCTGCACCGGCTCGTTCAGGCAGCGATGGGGGAGGGGAGGCTGGCGTTGCAGCCGGTCGACGCCGTCTTCATCCGCGAAACGCAGGCGGCGGGATTCCGGCAGCGGCGCGATGGCCTCGCCTACCGGCTGGCGTGGCGTCGCACCGGGGTGAAGCCCCGCAAGCGTGTCCAGCCATCGGCATCGCATCTGGGATGGCGCCGGAAGCTCATCTACCGCCTGCGCCATCGCATCAGCCGGGGCAGCAGCACTGCTTTCCGCGCGGCCCATGCGCTTGGACGGCCGGGCCTGTTCCTGTCATGGGGACGGGTGATGGTGACGCTCTACCACGGTCTCACCTATTCGCGCGGCTGGCTGGGCCGGATGTTCGACCGGGCGGAGCGGCTGTTGGGGAAGGAAGGGAAGGGGGGTTAATATTAGCCGTTCAGGCTGAGCGAAGGCGAAGACACCTCACTCCGTTCGCCAAACCTTCGACCCTCATGCCCCAGCCGCGTAAATCCCGTCCATCACCTCCGCCACCTGCACCAATGTCTCGCATTCCGGGTCGAAGCGCGCGGAACGCGCCAGCCGCTCCGCCCATTGTCCCGCCATCCACCCGCCCCACGCGTCACCTGGCAGTGCCAGCGTCTCCCGCGCCGTCCCGTGAAACAGTTCGGCGGTGAAGTCGTAGAAGGAGCCGCCAACATTGCGGAACGCCGCGCCAGCCTTCCTCCCGAAAAAATCCGCCGCGATGACAGCGTCCTGCCCCGCATGCAGGTTCCAGGAACAGGCGATCCGCGCTACGCGTCCGCCCGCCAGCCGCAACGTGGCGACGGCATAATCCTCCACCTGCACCGTGCGGTCGTGCAGGGGCTGCCCCTTGCTGAACAGGGCCGCGTCGATGCTGTCCACCTTGGGGAAATCGAGCGTCCACAGCGCCAGATCGATCAGGTGCACGCCAAGGTCCATCATGCATCCGCCGCCCGACTGGCGCGGGTCGTAGAACCACGGCTTGTCCGGCCCATAGGCGTTGTGGAAGGTCAGGTCGATGGCATGCACATCGCCCAGCTCCCCGCCCTGAATGCGCTCGCGGATGGCGCGCATGCCCGCCGTGCCGCGATAGGAAAGGTCGACGCCCAGCAGCCGGTCCGCCGCCCGTGCCGCATCCACCACCGCCCTGACTTCGGCAGCATCGCGGCCGAGCGGCTTCTGGCAGAAGACCGCCAGGCCGCTTTCCAGCGCGCGGATCGACTGTTGCGCATGGAGCGCGCTCGGCGTCGCGATCACGATCCCGTCCAGATGCTGTTCCAGCAACGCGTCCAGCGTATCGGCCTGCACGGCGTTAGGGGCGAGCAGCGCCGCGTCCGCCGCATTGCCGGGCAGAGCGTCGGCGATGGCGGCGGCTTCGATCTGTCCCGTCGCCAGCATCGCGTCCATCCGGTTGCGGCCGATCCAGCCGGTGCCCAGGAAGCCGATGCGCGGGCGTATCTCGACAGGTGCGGCCGGGCGCGCGGGTGCGGTGACGCTGCTCATGGGATGACGATCGCCTTTACGAAGCCGTCCGGCTTGTCGCGGGTCGCGTTCAGCGCCTCGTCCAGCCGGTCGAGCGGATAGCTGTGGGTGTAGAGCGGGGCAGGGTCGATGCGGCCGGACGCCACCGCCTCCACCGCTTCGCGCATGCCCTGCGCATAGACCAGCGGGTCGCGCTCATGCGCGTTGATGACGTCGATGCCGCGCCAGTTCCACAGCCACATATTGGCCTGACGCGGCCCGTCCTGATGATAGCCCGCGACGATCAGCTTGCCCCGCTCGCCCGTCAGTTCTCCGGCAAGGTCCAGCGGCCACTGCTTGCCCACCGCCTCTATCACACGCTCGCAGAAACGGCCGCCGGTCAGCGCGCTGACCTGATCGATGATCCCTTGATGATCGTCCATCACGATCGTTTCCGCAGCGCCGAAATCCCGTGCCAGATCGAGCGAGGATAACCGCCGTGATATCGCGATCACTCGCGCGCCCGCATCGGTGGCGAGTCGCGTCAGCAGCGCGCCCAGAAAGCCGATGCCGATGATCGCCACCGTCTGCCCCGCCTGAACATCGGCGCGGCGGAAGATATTGAACGCGCAGCCCAGCGGCTCGCCGGGAAAGGGCATGCCATTGAGCGCTGGCGGCAGCTTCACCACCGCAGCTTCATCGGCCAGATCATATTCCGAATAGCTGGCATAGCTGAGCGCCGCGACCCGATCGCCCACCGCCACCGATGTGACGCCTTCGCCCACGGCATCGACGATGCCCCAGCCTTCATGGCCGAGCGCGCCCGGCTCCAGCGGATATTGCTGCCATTCCGGCCCGGCCCAGGGCGTCAGGTTGGACGCGCACACCCCGCATCCTTCCATCCGCACCCGCACCTGCCCCGGACCCGGCTGCGGCACCGGCACCTCATCGACGCGGATCGCGCCCGGCCCGGTCACGGTGACGGCGCGCATGGTTATGGCATCGAGCGAAGGTTCAGCCTCTTTCACCAGCATGTCCATCATTCCGCCGCCAGCGCCACGGCGCTTTCCCCGCGAATGAAGGCTTCGACAGCCTCATGCGCGCGGTCGTCGGTCATCTGCTGCGGCGGATGCTTGCAGAAATAGGCGGCGGCGGGATGGATCGGCCCTGATAGCCCCCGATCCGCCGCCAGCTTGGCGCAGCGGATCATGTCGATGGCGACGCCCGCCGAATTGGGGCTGTCCTCCACTGACAGGCGCAGTTCCAGGTTCATCGGCACGCCACCGAACAGTTGCCCTTCCATCCGCAGGAAACAGACCTTGTTGTCATTCTGCCAAGCCACGTAGTCGGAAGGGCCGATATGGATATTCTCATCCTCCAACCGGCTTTCCGCGACCGACTGCACGGCTTCGGTCTTGGAAATCTTCTTGGACTTCAGCCGCGCCCGGTTCGACATATTCAGGAAGTCGGTATTGCCGCCGGTGTTGAGCTGGTAAGTGCGGTCCAGTTTCACGCCCCTCTTGGCGAACAGGTCAGTCAGCACGCGATGGACGATGGTCGCGCCCAGTTGCGCCTTGATGTCATCGCCGATGATGGGCACGCCCGCCGCCTCGAACCGTTCCGCCCACACCGGATCGCTGGCGATGAAGACCGGGATGTTGTTGACGAAGGCGACCCCGGCCTCCAGCGCGCACTCCGCATAGAATTCCGTGGCCTGCTGCGACCCCACGGGCAAATAGTTCATCAGCACGTCGACCTTGGCCGCGCGCAGCCGGTCCACGACATCCTGTTTGCTGGGTTCGGGCGCGTCCGCCGGCAGGAAGGTGCGATCGTCGGGATAGTCGGCCATGTGATCGGCAAAGCCGTCCAGCATCCGCCCCATCTCCACCGCGACGCCGGTGGCGTCCACCTCGCGGCAGAAGGCCTGCGTGCAATTGGGCTTGGCGAAGATCGCTTCGGCGACGTCCCGTCCCACCTTGCGCCGGTCGATGTCCCACGCCGCCGCCACATGGATGTCGCACGGCCGGTAACCGCCAATCTCCCAATGGGTAAGGCCGAAATGGGCTCTGTTGCAAAAATCGTGAAGCTTGAGCATGCTTGGCGGAGATTG
>NZ_JNAC01000108.1:0-566 GCF_000722555.1 Sphingobium sp. DC-2
GTACTGGATGCATCTGCAGGATATCGCGGCCGCACGCCCATATAAACGATCGGATAAATAGCTGAATTTCCATGCCTTACGCGGTTGTCAGGACACAAGCACCATAAAGAAACAAGGGTTGGTCCGGAAGCCTTTAGCCAAGTTTAGCCACCCTGAAAGTATCTCTGGGAGGTGTGGAGGGAAAAACTGCTGTGATTTTAAACCTAAAAGTAACTTAACTCATAATAAGTTGGTAGTTAGACCACATGAAAAAATTGCTTTTGTTGGCCCAGTTCTGTTGATCTTTGAACCATGGTGGGAAAAGTGTAGTTTTAGTCAGTCTGAAGCTGCCATGTAACCAGTGCAAATGAGATAGTGAGTTACATAAACAATATACTTTGTGCTTTTTTTACTGCGCTGGTACATTTTAATGAAAGCAACTAAAAGGGAATCCCAAAATTGCATTTAGGGGGTCAGGCCAGGGCAATCTGTTGGGATATTTAATGACACACCTGGGGAGACTTTACAATAACTCTTTTTAAATCCATCTCCATTTAACTGGCTCTTAAAAGTTTGTACCATGATAA
>NZ_JNAC01000109.1:0-11377 GCF_000722555.1 Sphingobium sp. DC-2
CATACGTTCGCGCTTAGCGTGCGGATGCGTCACTTTCGTGTAGTCACCCCATTATTTTCAAGGCCCAAATCCTGATAGCCAATAATAATAAGCGACTAAGCGATTAAGCGATTAAGCGCCTGCCGCTGGCGCGGCACCGTGGCTCTACTCGCTTCGCTCCCCAAGCCCGCAAGCGGTCTTGGCCCAAGGTAACGATCCACATGGCGGGGCGAGATCGCTGCGCGGATCTCGTGGGCGATGTGCCGGCGTGCGCCGGCGTCGATGTTTGTTTGAAGGGGGAAGGCGGTCCCGGCCGCCTCTCCCCCGCAACGGGATTAGACGGGGCCGTGCCTCGCTGCGCTGCGGCCGCTCCACCCCCGTCGAATCCCGCTGCCCCCCTCTCTCGCCGGCGTTCTTGGCCGTCCGTGTTCCGGCCGATGGCATGGCCATCGCCGGACAGGCGATTTGAAGGGAGTAAGGACGATGACCCACCAAACCCGTGAAAGCTGGCTCAATGCGGTGGCGCAGGGCGTGGCCCCGCTGTTCGAGGCGCTGGACGCCCCCCTGCCCGACCGCGTGCGCGTGGCGATCGGCTTCACCAGCAGAGGCGCGAAGGGCAAGGCGATCGGCGAGTGCTGGGACAACCGCTTGAGCGCGGACGGACATTTTGAAATCTTCATCCGCCCGGACCTGGCGCACGCGCCCGACGCGATGCCGGCGCAGATCGCGGCCATCCTCGCGCATGAGCTTGTCCATGCCGCAGTCGGCATCCCGGCAGGGCATGGGAAGGCGTTTAAACGAGTCGCCCTTGGGCTGGGCCTAGTCGGGCCGATGCGCGCCACCACCCCCGGCGAGGCGTTTCTTGCGGCCATCGCGCCGATTTTGGAGAGCGTCGGCCCCCTCCCCCATGCCCGCCTCGACACGGACGGAGAGTCGACCGCGCCGAAGAAGCAGAAAGCCCGGATGCTCAAATGCGAGTGCGCGACGTGCGGCTATACCGTCAGGACCGCGCGCAAATGGCTTGAGCAGGCCGGAGCGCCGCTTTGCCCGATCGAGGATCACGGCCAGATGCAGCATGAACCGCTGGATGATGACAGCGAGGATGAAGGCGGCGACGCGGAAGCCTGACATACCAAGCGGATAAACCACTAAGCGACTAAGCGATTAATGGCGTGCCTTGCCTACTAAGCGACTAAGCGATATAGATCGCATAATCGCTTAGTAGGGAGCCATCATGCAAACTTGGGCTATCATCGCGCAGAAGGGCGGCCAGTCGAAGACGACCATCGCGACCGCCTTTGCCGTCGAGGCCGCCCGCGAAGGGGCGGCGGTCGTGATCCTCGATGCCGACGATCGGCAGGGGTCCGCGCTCTACTGGTCAGAGCGGCGGGATAGCGACGATGTCATGGTGAAGGATAGCAGCGTCGCAGGCCTGCCGCTGCATGTCTCACGCGGCCGCGATAGCGGCAAGGTGGACCTTATCATCATCGACACGCCGGCGAACTCGAAGGACATCGCCATGCTCGCGGCCGAACAGGCCGATTTCGTGGTGATCCCGGTCGCGCCGCGCGGCCTCGACGTTCATTCGGTCCTCCAAACCGTCAAGCAGGTGCAGCAGGCGGGAACGCCGTTCGCCGTGATCCTGACGCAAGTGCCGCACCAGGGCGGGGAGGGGGACGAGGCGCGCGCCGGCTTCGCCGCCAAGGGCGTTGCCGTGTTCGATAGCGTGCTGCATTTCCGCAAGGACTTCTACAAAGCGACGCCGATCGGCAAGACCGCGATCGAGCTGGACCCTGACAGCAAGGCGGCAGCAGAGTTGCGCGCGGCTTACGCTGAAGCTAAGCGACTAAGCGGTTATGCGAATAAGCCACTAAGCGAGGTTGCGTAATGGCCAAGAAATCGTCTGCCCTGGCCGGGATTTTCGATGATCCGGAAACCGAGGTTGCGCCGCCGCCTGTGCCCCAGGCCGCGACTGAAGCGATAGCGCCGTCGACGCCGGCAGCAGCGCCATCTTCCAAACCGACGAGGGCAGAGGCGGTCCCAAAGCAACGGGGCAGGGGAGGGCAGGGGGCGCGCAGCGATCCCGGCGAAAGCCCGGCGCGGCGCAGCAGCCACCCCGGCAAGAAGCCCGTGCTGATCCATATCCCCGAGGACATGCACCGCACCTTGCGGCAATTGAGCGTCGAGGAAGGGGGCGAGCCGCTGACCGTCATCACCGAGCGGCTCTTGCGGCAATATCTCGTGACGCGCGGGCATACCCGGTTCGCCCCGTGAGCAAGCGCCGCGATCCCAATCCCACGTTCGACTTGTTCATTCCGCTGATGAACGACCTCCCGCTGAAGGATCAGCGGGAGGTGATGGAGCGCCCGTTTTTCTCGCTCCAGAAACGTAAGCGCCTCAAGCCGATCGAATATCGCAGCCCGGACGGCGAGGCGTGGGTGAAGGTCGAGGCGATGCCCGCCTACGGCATGGCGACGATATGGGACGCCGACATATTGATTTGGGCCGCGTCGGTCCTCAACCGGATGAAGGAGCAGGGCGTCAACGATCTGCCCCGGACGCTGACCACGACGACCTACGACCTGTTGCGGGCGATCCGGCGCGGGACGGGCGGGCGCGACTATACCGAGCTGCAGGCGGCTTTGTCGCGCCTGGAGACGACTTCCATTCGCACGTCGCTGCGCGCGCCCAAGCGCCGCACCGAAGCGCAATTCGGGTGGCTGGACGGGTGGAGCCTGGAGGTCGATCCCGCGACAGAGCAACCGCGCGGGATGACCATCACCCTGTCGAACTGGGTCTATGAGGGGATTGTCAGCGAGCGGTCGCTTCTCACCATGCACGTCGATTATTTCCTGCTGACAGGCGGGCTTGAGCGGGCAGTGTATCGTATCGCGCGCAAGCACGCCGGCAGTCAGCGGGGCGGATGGACGTGCCGCGTCGAACTGCTGCGAGAGAAGGCCGGGAGTGACGCCCAGCCCAAGGAGTTCAACCGCATGTTGCGGAAGATCATCGAGGCCGACCAACTCCCCGAATACACCATGACCATGACCAAGACGGTCGAGGGCGCGCCGGCAGTACTGTTCGAGCTGCGCGGCGCGGCCGAGGCAGCCGAGCTGCACGCTAGACTAGAGGCCGAACGCGAGCGCCATGAGCGTTACGAGGCCGATCGTCGCCGCGCCGGGGAAGTGGACGATCTTATGGACCGCCTCGCGCGGGGCGGGGCACGCTAACTATCGTGGTTTCACACACCGCTGCCCCAGAAACAGGGGCAGCCTGCCCCGGATTTCGGGACAGCGAGTCGTAAAGGGTCGGCAAAACTGTGAATCCGGCCCCTCGCGAGGGCAATTATCGGGGTTTCACCCACCATTTGACGACTCGAATGTGTCGCTGAGTCGCTTGCCAAAAGGGTCGGGGTTTCACCCACCATACCATCGGGGTTTCACCCACCCCACTATCGGGGTTTCACCCACCGAATCACGGGGTTTCACCCACCGGCGAAATGGATAAGCCATTGAATTGAATATCATAAAACCTTGGTTTTTCCGCCTTAACTTACTTAACGATTCCTATTTTAACAGAATCCTTTAACGCCACGACAGCGCCTGCGGCCTGTGGATAACTCCAGATCCATCGGTGTGTGCCTGCGACAAAGACAGTAGCACCGCCTCTTGGGGGCTTCGCCCCCGCCGGCTCGCGGCCTTTGGCCGCCCCGGATCGCTAAAGCGATCCTCCCACCCGGCATCCCCCATGAGATGGAGCCGGCTTCGCCGGCACACTTTTGTTTGTTTGGAGATGATAGCAATCGTCGCGCTCCTATCGCCAGCACACCGCCTAAACCAACCGTTGCAAATGGCTTTCCAGAAAAGCCAAGCGGATAGGTGGCGCTGCGATCGGGAGGGCAGGGAAGGCGGAAACGTCACCACAGGCGCGATTTCCGGGCCGCCTAGTTCCATTTCAGGCGTCGGATAAGGCTTCGGGCGTCGGAACCGCTTGCGGCGCTCTACGAGCCTCCCAGGCGTCACCTCAAGGTTTGTGCGCCAGACAACGATTTGGCAGACATAATGCGAACATCGGCTAATTAGCGAGCTTGAGGCGCGACATGGGATCGTTGAGCTGGCGGAATTCACCGCCAGGCGGACGCTCCGCCTGCCCTCAAAGGCAGCCGCCGGGCAGGCTACGCCGCGGGGTACGATGCTACTGACATGGCCAAGCCTTCGCTAACGAGCGTTCAGCTCCGGCCACCATATGAACACTCATAAAATAGCTATTCTGCTCCGCCCAGCGTAAATATGCCGCGCGCAGCGCCGATCGGTCATAGCGTGGAGCGCGGCATTCCGCTTTTCGCGCGACGATCATCATGTCGAGCACGCCTTGGAGGTAAGCGCCGCATCGCGGCTCATTCGCTTGACAGCTTACGAACAACGCCGAGCCCGTCGCCGACGCGGGTTCGGTTTGGCCGATCGCACTATCAGGCAGGGCGGCCAAAGCGGCGCATAACAATATCCATCGCCTTGGCCGCATTTTCGTCTCCTATTCCGCAGTATCATTTCGGAAGGGGCGCACGGCCCTCGACGGCCGGCGCCCCGTGCTGATCCATCATTCGCGGCCGAGCACCTGGCCTTCGGGCGTGACGAACAGTTCGATCGTCTTTCCGTCGCTGTTCTTGCCCTTGATTTCATAGAGCGTGCTTCCGTCCGCCTTTCGGGTGACTTGCTCCGCTTTGCTTATTGACGCGAGTTGCGCGCGTGCCGCGTTCATCGCGGCCTCGGGCACCTGAGCAAGCGGGATGTCTCGTTCGCTGTGCTTGCCGATTATCCGGTTTTCGTTCGCCTCGTGGTTTTGCGCGATCGCCACGCCCGCGATCGCCAGCGCGGCCGCGCCCACGCCTGCGACAACAGTGAGAGTTCGTTTGCTAGCCATGTTCCATTCCACTTCCTGCATAAGGGCCGTGGGGTCGGGCGGGCGGCGGTTACGGCCCAATGAGCCGTCGTCCGAGTTCAACTCCTCTGATTGTTCATCCTGTCGAGCGCCGCGCGCAGCCCACGGGCGAGCTTGGCTGCGTCGTCGTTGGCCCAGAAGTGCATGAAGAACAGCCGCGGCTCGTCGTTTAGCATATGATTATGCAGCGCCGTGACCTCGATCCCGTTCGTCCGCAGCACGCGCAGGACCGGATCGACCTCGTTTGCGACAAGTACGAAATCGCCGGTGATGGCGGCTCGGCCGTCCCCGGTTGGCTGAAAGTTGATCGCGGTCGCCGTGCCCATCGTCGGCGGAGTCTCCATATCGCCGTCCATCAGCCGCTCGGCGCGCGGAAAGCTGTATTGGAGGATGCCACCGGCCGTCTTGCCCTCACCGCCCATCAACCGGTTGAGCGCGGCCACATCGAGGTCGAGCCGCGATGCGGCTGCGCTGGCCGAAGGCGATTGCGGCGCGGCGAGCGGGGTCCGACTGGCTGATAGCGCTTGCCGGAGCGCGGCCGCGAGCTTCACCGGGTCGCCGTGGCCGGCAATGTGCATGTACATGGTCGCAGGCGAAGAGCGGAGCAGGTGATTGTGGAGCGCGGTGATCGTAAAACCGCTTGCGAGCAGGCGGCTCAAAACGGGGTTCACCTCGTCGTGGGTCAGCACGAGATCGCCCATCACCATCGCCTCGTCGCCCATCGGCTGAAACGCCGCCCAAGAGCCGAGCGCGAGGGAGGGCTTGATCGTCACCCCATCCAGCGTAACGCTCAGGTCCGAACGCGGGAAGCTGTAGCGGTGAACGCCCCCCGGCTGTTCGGCCCCCGCTCGTCCTATCGCCCGGTCGACAGCCGACCAGTCCGGCGCTGCCCATGCCGGGCTTGCCAGCAGGAGGCTGGCGAATCCCAAGGCGATGGTCTTTTTCAGCATAATTGATCCTTCATCAGCGCACTCGACACGGAAAGCCTCACGTCATGCGAGCGCGCCGCCGGCGAGCCGCGACATTGCGCTCCGGTTTCTTTCTTCGGGATAAGCAGTCCTATGCTCATGAGGCTTGTGATGCAACCCTTACACTTGTAGGCTAGTGACGATACAACTATGACAAACACACAAGCTTCCCCTTGGTTGCTCCTGATCCCGCAGCTTCCGGCTAAGCCTGCCTATTTGCGGGTGAAGGTCTGGCGGCGTTTGCAGGCGATCGGGGCCGCGCCGCTCAAGAACGCCGTCCATGCGCTCCCCAATCGCGAGGACACGCGCGCGCTGTTCGAAGAACTGCATCGCGAGATCACCGAAAATGGCGGCGAGGCGCTGATCCTCGAAGCGCGCCTTGTCGGCGGCATGGGCGATGCGGAGCTGCGCGGAGTGTTCGACGCTGCGCGTGACGCCGACTATGAGGAGTTGGCACGCGAGGCGCGCGCGCTGTGTGAGGGCGAGTATGTCGCGGCGGCGGATGTGGGCCGCCTGCGCAAACGCCTGAACGAGGTCGCCGCGATCGACTTTTTCGGTGCGCATGGTCGGCAGGCGGCACAGGCCGCCATCACCGAGGCGGACCGCCGCTCTCACCAACATCCCGATGTGAGCGGCCCCGGTGCGCCCGAGCTGACCCCGGCGGAGCTAAAGCGCCGCGTTTGGGTGACGCGCCGCCATGTCCATGTCGATCGCATCGCGTCCGCCTGGCTCATTCGCCGCTTCATCGACCCCGAGGCGAGCTTCAAGTTCGTCGAGGGCAAAGGATATGTGCCGGAGCCTGACGAACTGAGGTTCGACATGGCGGACGCTGAGTTCACCCACGAAGGCGACCGCTGCTCCTTCGAGACCTTGGTGTTCCTCACCGGTCTCGAGACCGACCCCGCGCTGCGGGCGCTCGGCGAAATTGTTCACGACCTTGATATTGCCGATGCTCGGTTCGAGCGCCCGGAAACTCCGGGAGTGAGCGCGCTTATCGCCGGCATCTGTGCCGGCACCGACGACGACGAGGAGCGGATCGCGCGCGGATCGACCGCGCTCGACGGATTCTATGCTCACTTCACCCGGCGAAAAGAGGACTAAAGATGGAGGCCAGCGCACGCGCTGAAATCGCAGTCGAGACGCTGCACGAGCACGGCATCAGCTTTGGCGAGGCGGTGCGCGTCTGGATCAGGGTCGCGCTGCTCAGCTTCGGCGGACCGGCGGGCCAGATAGCGGTGATGCATCGCATCCTGGTCGAGGAGAAGCGCTGGATCGGCGAGGAGCGGTTCCTCCACGCGCTCAACTATTGCATGCTGCTGCCCGGCCCTGAAGCGCAACAGCTAGCTGTCTATATTGGCTGGTTGCTCCATAAGACCAAGGGCGGCCTGGTCGCGGGCGCGCTATTCGTGCTGCCCGGCTTCCTCGCGATTTTAGGGCTCAGCTATGTCTATGTGCTGCTCGGCGAAGTGGCGCTGGTCGAGGGATTGTTCTTCGGATTGAAGGCCGCCGTGCTGGCGGTGGTGCTACAGGCGGTGGTCCGGGTGGGTTCGCGTGCCTTGAAGAACAACGTCATGCGCGGTTTTGCCGCGCTGGCGTTCGTCGCGATCTTCGTGCTCGACGTGCCCTTCCCGCTGATCGTGCTTGCCGCCGCGCTGATCGGCTTCTTCGGTGGCCGCGCTGGTTACGCCGCATTCAAGGGCGGCGGCGGACATGGTCCCGCCGGCGCTGAGATAATCCACGACCGCGACACCGCTCTTGGCGAGGGCCTTCCCGACCATGCCCGGCCGAACCTCTCTTGGTCGCTGCGCATCTCCGGCGTCCTGCTGCTGCTCTGGCTCGGGCCGGTCGCAGCGCTGCTGTTCGCGTTCGGCCCCGACGACGTGTTCAGCCGCATCGCCACCTTCTTCAGCCAGATGGCGGTGGTGACCTTCGGCGGCGCCTATGCGGTGCTCGCCTATGTCGCGCAGGAGGCAGTCGAGACCTATGGCTGGCTCCAGCCCGGCGAGATGCTCGACGGGCTCGGCATGGCCGAGACCACGCCCGGGCCGCTGATCATGGTGACGCAGTTCGTCGGCTTCCTCGCGGCCTTCCGCGAAGCGACCGGGCTGCCGCCGCTCGTCGCCGCGACCTTCGGCGCAATCCTCACCACCTGGGTTACCTTCCTGCCATGCTTCCTGTGGATCTTCGCCGGCGCGCCATTCATCGAGCGGCTGCGCGGCAACCGCGCATTGTCGGCCGCGCTTTCGGCGATCACCGCCGCAGTGGTCGGCGTGATCCTCAATCTGGCGGTCTGGTTTGGTATCCACACTCTGTTCGAGCAAGTCCGCGAAGTGCCGTTCGCAGCCGGCACCATCGATCTCCCAGTCCTAACGTCCGTCAACTGGCCGGCGCTGGCGCTCGCGGTGGGTGCGATACTCGCCATGTTCCGGTTCAAGGCCGGCATGCTGCCGGTGCTCGGCGTCTGCTCGGTCCTCGGGGCCGCATATGTAATGATCATCTGAAGGAGTGACGCGTGACGATCGACCATCTTTCCCGACGCAGTGCAATCGCAACTCTTGGCATCGGAGCCGCCGCCATGACTATCAACGAAGCCTCTGCGCAGACGCCGGCCGCAGCGCCGGCGGCTGTCCCCGCCTTTGCCGGAAATCATCAGGTCAAGCCGCTCAGGTTCAATCCCGCCAGGCTTCACGGCCTCTCCGAAAGGCTGATCACATCGCACCACGAGAACAATTATGCGGGCTCGGTCAAGGCCCTGAATATGATCGAGACACGACTTGCCGCCGCGCTCGCTGACACGGACCTGCCGCCGGTGGTCTATGGCGGATTGAAGCGCGAGGAGCTGCACCGCACCGGCTCGGTCGTGCTCCATGAGGTCTATTTCGACGGGCTCGGCGGCAACGGCCAGGCAGCCGGTTCCATCCGCGACGCGCTGGGCGCGGCGTTCGGCTCGTTCGACCGCTGGGAAGCCGACTTCCGCCGTACCGGGATGAGCCTTGCCGGCGGATCGGGCTGGTGCGTGCTCGTCTACAATCTCCACACGCGCTCGCTGCACAACCATTGGGCGTGGGATCATATGCACGGTGCGATTGCCGGCGTGCCGCTGCTCGCGCTCGATATGTACGAGCACAGTTTCCACATGGATTACGGCACCGCCGCCGCCAAATATGTCGACGCCTTCTTCCGCAACATCGACTGGGAAGTGGTCGACCGGCGCTATGCCGCGGCTTTGCGCGGCGGCGGCTGAACCCGACCGCCGTGGCTTAACACCCACTGCTGCGCGACACCTGAGTTCGCGACCACAAAGGGGACAGGTCCGATGGGGAGATGCAACAATGACATCCGGCCCGAACATCGCTCTTCTTTGGCGTGGGCAAGCAGCCGAGTGGACGCATCGCTTTCATGAAGCCCGGCAGTGGCCGATAATGCAGGCCTTGCGGGCGCTCGGGGCGACCGCAAGGCCTGTACTGTACAGGGACGAGGCGGTTCGCGAGATTCGGGACGAGCTGCTGTCGTGCGACGCAGTGCTGGTCTGGGTGAATCCGTTGGACATTTCAGGCGACCGCTCGCAGCTCGATCCAATGCTGCGCGAAGTCGCGGGGTGCGGCGTTGTCGTCAGCGCGCATCCTGACGTGATCGCCAAAATCGGCGTCAAGGAAGTGCTCTACACAACGCGATCCATGGAATGGGGCAGCGATGTCGATCGATACGTGGACGCTGAAGGCCTTCGCGCTCGTTTCCCCGAACATCTTGCCGCAGGCCCGCGCGTGCTGAAGCCGAACTACGGCAACGGCGGCAGGAATGTATGGCGTGTCCAACTAGACGAAGCGGGAAACGCTCCGGCTTTGAAAACGTCGGTGAAAGTTCAAGAGGCCCGCCAAGGAAGCAAATCGGAGCGCATCAGCCTAGCCGAGTGCTTGGAAAGGTGGGTGCCGTTTCTAAACGACGGCGGCGTGCTGATCGATCAGGCTTATCAGCCGCAGTCGTCCGAGGGCATGGTCCGCTGCTACGTGTGCGGGCACCGAGTGGTTGGCTTTGGGCACAACCTGATCACTGCGCTGATGACGCCAACGGCCATTGATACAACGTCGTCAACCCCACAGCCGATGGGCCGCGCCATGTTCGGACCGGAGGTGACGCGCTTCGCAGCCTTACGGAAAGCGATGGAGGATCGCTGGATTCCAGAGATGCAAAGGTTGCTGTCGATCGTCGACCACGATCTTCCGCTTCTTTGGGACGCCGACTTCCTATTTCGCCCTGGTGAAGCCATCAGCGATGGCTCCTATGCGCTTTGCGAGATCAATGCTAGTTCGGTTGCACCATTTCCGCCAAGCGCCGTCCAGCCAGTCGCCGCAGCGGCAATCGGTCGCGCTCTTGCCATTCGTTTGACGAAGGAGACCTCCAATCCTCATTGATATGATTCAAGCAATTCAAGAGACGTGACATTGGTCGTATCAATCAGACAAGCCTAAGGGTGAGCGAGGCTGGGTGAAACCGGCTCAGGTGGCAGCGCGGAGATACTGGTAGAGGGTTTCGCGACTGATCCCCAGGTCACGGGCGATGACGGCCTTGCGCTCGCCGTCATCAACACGGCGGTGCAGCTCGGCGACCATTTCGTCGGAGAGGGAACGTTTCCGCCCGCGATAAGCACCGCGTTGTCTGGCGACCGCAATGCCTTCGCGCTGCCGCTCCCGGATCAGGGCGCGCTCGAATTCGGCGAACGCACCCATGACCGAGAGCATCAGGTTGGCCATCGGGGAATCCTCGCCCGAGAAGGCCAGGCTTTCCTTCACGAACTCGATCCGGACGCCTCTTTTGGTGAGGGACTGAACCAGTTTGCGCAGATCGTCGAGATTACGCGCCAATCGATCCATGCTGTGGACCACGACGGTGTCACCCTCGCGGGCGAAGGCGAGCATGGCATCGAGTTCGGGGCGGTTGATGTCCTTGCCCGATGCCTTGTCGGTGAAAATCCGGTCGAGCGACTGCCCGTCCAACTGGCGATCGACATTCTGATCGAATGTGCTCACCCGGACGTAACCGATCCTCTGGCCTTTCATCGCCGCCTCCGGTCAAAATGTCAGGTTGAATTCTATGACACGGCGGAACATGCGTCAATAAATGCTTGCCATAACCCTATCCTGACAGAAACCGCCGCTGCATCCTGACGTCCGGTTAGGCTATACTCCAGATTGACGCTAGCCTGTCGCTCTCGACTCGGGATGGAGGCAGGATGGCGCGGCGGCGATTATTGACCGGAGAAGAAAGGCGTCGCCTGTTCGATATCCCCCATGACGAAACCGCGATCGTCGGCCACTATACCCTTGCCGCCGAGGATCTCGAACTGGTCGGTCGCCGCTATCGCCCTGCCAACCGCCTCGGTCTGGCAACGCAGATCGCGCTTATGCGGCATCCCGGCTTCGGTTTGCAGCCCGACGTCGACGTCCCGGCTCTGTTGCAAAGATTGGCGGCAGTCAGAGGTAGGCTGTCGCTCT
>NZ_JNAC01000110.1:0-1508 GCF_000722555.1 Sphingobium sp. DC-2
TAGACCCCATGACTGCCGGAGCCTCGAGGGCTCAAATCTGAGATGCTGACGATGGATTTGTCAGCACTGGAGGCGAGTCATGACGGAGACAGTAAAATACGTCGGTCTGGACGTGCACAAGGAAACCATCGCGGTCGCAGTTGCCGATGAAGAGCGCGGAGGCGAGGTGCGTTTCGTCGGTACGGTTGCCAACGAGGACGATGCGGTCAGAAAGCTGGTCAAGCGGCTGACGGCGCCGGGCGTGAGGTTGAGCGTCTGCTACGAGGCTGGTCCTTGCGGCTATGGCCTGCACCGGCTGCTGACGAAACTGGGGCAGGCTTGTATCGTCATCGCTCCCTCGATGATGCCACGACGGCCAGGTGATCATGTGAAGACCGACCGGCGTGACGCAATGACCCTGGCCCGACTGTTGCGTGCCGGCGAGCTTACCGCGATCTGGGTTCCGGACGAGGCGCACGAGGCGGTGCGTGATCTGATCCGCGCCCGACGCAGCGCACAGGAAGATGCCACCGGGGCCAAACAGACCGTGCGTAGCTTCCTGCTGCGGCACGATCGTCGTTTCGGCGGCAAGGCGGCCTGGACGAAGATGTATTGGCGGTGGTTGTCCGAACAGCGGTTCGACTTCCCCCATCAGCAGCTGGCGTTCGAGGAGATGCAGAAGCGGGTCCTGGAGGCGCAGGCGCGGGTTGGACGGCTCGAGGCGGCGCTGGGCGAAGCGGTGGATGCATGGCGTTTCGCGCCGCTGGTCCGCAATCTTCAGGTCCTGCGCGGCATCAGGCTGGTCAGCGCCGCGACGCTGGTCGCCGAGGTCGGTGATCTGACCCGCTTCGACAATCCCAAGCAGTTGATGGCCTATGTCGGCTTGGTGCCGTCCGAGCATTCCAGCGGTGCCCGGACCAAGCGTGGTCGGATCACGCGCGCGGGTAACGCGCAGGCACGCACCATGCTGATCGAGGCTGGCTGGTCGTATCGACTGCCCGCTCGCGAGGAACGCCGCTATCGTGAGCGCGTCATCGACTTACCCGAAGAGATCCAGGCGATTGGATGGAAGGCGCAGGTTCGTCTCTGCCAGCGCTACCGTCGCCTCGCGGCCGCAGGCAAGCCCCAGCCCAAGGTGACCACCGCGATTGCGCGTGAACTGGTCGGCTATGCTTGGGACATCGCCCGACGCGTACCACCGGCGGTCGCCGCTTGATCTTCCAAACAGCAGTGAGAGGAGGCGCCAGCACACCACCTGCATAGCCTTGGCCGGCGTGCCGCGGGCACCCGACTGTGATGGGCAATCCACGGTGTACGGTGGGGCAGGTTCGTCCGACGCCCGAACTTAGACGGAGGATAGGCCCAGCGACGGATACGGGTAGTGCGGTAACCAACCCGCGGATGAGAGCGTGATCAATCGTCGTCGATCAGGCGCCCGCGGCACACCCGCCAAGGTCAATGCGACCGCTGGTCTAGCGGCCAGCGAAGGAGTAAACTCGGCCAGCGTCTCGGACGGCAGTCATGAGAGC
>NZ_JNAC01000111.1:0-4950 GCF_000722555.1 Sphingobium sp. DC-2
GTGCTAGCTTTGCGTACCGTCACTTATTGCACTGAAAACGAGGAGACCCCCACATCCGGCCGTTGGGAGACCGGAATCTTGGTCGCCGTCATGAAGCCGACGCCATAGCCTGCGCCGACTAAGGTAAGCATCATGTCCAGCGAGGACACTTTCTCCACGACGTTCAGCTTGTGCTCCACCGCTTGCAGGAGGCGTCCCAGCTCGCGGCAATAGCCCTCGCATGCGTGCGGGTTGCACAAGACAAGCGGATGCCCTCCCAGTTCGTGGAGTGGAACCTCCTTGTGGACGAGCAATGCGTGCCGGGCTGGCACCGCGATCACCAGCGGGTCTTGCCAGATTGGTTCGGCAACAACGCCGTCGCCGACGTCGGCCGTATGTGCGAACCCGATCATGAAATCGCCCGAGCGCAGGCCGCGCAACTGCTCGGCCAAAGGCACTTCTGATAGACGTATCTCGACCTCCGGCTCTTCTGCACGACAACGGGCAAGAAACGCCGACAGTCGGGGGTCGATGGCCCCGTCGGATATCGCGATGCGCAGACTACCTCGCAAGCCTGCCGCAACAGCCTTTGCGTTCTCTCGCGCCTGATCCAGAACGGTGAACAACCGACGGACATCTTGCAGGAAGGCTGCACCCGCTGCAGTCAGTAACGTCCCCCGGCGGTTTCGATTGAAAAGTACGACCCCCAGCTCGTCCTCAAGCTCCTTGATGGCCCGCGAAAGAGGGGGTTGTTCAATATGCAAGCGCTCCGCAGCACGGGTGAAATGCAACTCTTCCGCCAATACTACGAAGCAACGCAAATGCCGAATTTCCATGTTGGCCTGCTGCGGTGACCCGATGACTAACAGAAATAACGTATCTTCATCACGGCTCGCCCTCAGCGATTACCTCGTCAGCCCTCTCGCGCCGACTTCTTGCCGGCAGTTCTCGGTTGACTAGCCATAAAGCAAGGCCTATCAATATTCCGCCAGCAGCCTGCATCCAGGAAATTTCCGTGTCCAAGATGAAATACGCAAGGATGACCGTGAACAGCGGAGCCAAGAACAGAAATCCGCTGGTTCTTGTTGCACCACCTCTTTTAAGCGCCACGAACCAGAGGCCAAATGAACCCGTTGATGCAGGGATGGAAAGCCAGAGAAACCATCCCCATTGCTCCCGCGTTACGTTATCGGGCCATTGCTCGCCATTGATGTAGGCGATGACTAGAATGGCGATCGCACCCACCAGCATTTGCCAGAAACTCAAGGCCCAAGGCGCGAACGGCAATGCCGCCCGTTTATTGATGAGCGTCGCGCTTGCCCAGCAAAGCGCAGAGACGATGCCGATGATCTCGCCAGCCAGCGTCATCCCGCCAGAAAACATGGATGGGCTGATACCAATGGCAAGCGCAACACCGACAACGCCAAGAAGCAACCCGACGAGCCTCGCTCGGTGCAGGCTTTCGCCAAGGAAGATGCGACCCAGGACAGCAACCCAGATGGGATTGGTGAAAAGCAGGATGGCGGCGGTCGATGCGGAGATGAACTGCATGGCCCAGAAAAGCAGCCCCATGACGGCGGCTGTCTGAAGCAAACCAATCAGGATCACCAGCGCAACATCACGCAGCCCTGCTTTGGCCGGCAGGAGCGCCGCCACAATATTTCGCTCGCCGGCCAACACTAGCGGCAAGGTCGCCAAGGCCGCGGCAAAGAAGCGCCACCCGACCAGGATCATCGGCGTGAAACCCTGCTGTAGCAGGATTTTTCCTGCGACGAAGCTGGACCCCATCAAGAAGGTCGATGCAAAAAGCGTGACAAGGAAGCCAGCCTGGCTGGATGCAGGAGCGTGGACATTTCGTGCCATCAGCGTGCTCCTTTTTGGGTACTTGTAAATTCAGCGATACGGGACGCCAGCGCTTCCGGCACGTCCTCTGGCAGGAAATGCCCAGCCTCATCAAATACCTGGATTTGGGCATTGGGCATTTTTCCGGCCAGGCGCTCTGCGAAGTGCAACGGCTGGAATGTGTCGAGCTTGCCCCAGACGATGAGCGTAGGCACGGCCAGCTTCTCGACGTCCTCCATGCGCGAGGAAAGTTCTTCTGTCCTCAACGCCCGGGCTGCACGCAGGTATGCGTGCCTCCCGTCGATGCCATGGAACGGACGCTCATAGGCATCAACCAGTTCAGCGGTAACTCGATCGGTATGGAACATGCCTCGTGAAAAGCCTTTCGCCAGGCCCTTCTTCAGATCGAAATCTGCTGCGCCAAGGATTTCGTCCCAAGCCGGCTCCTTCAAGCGGGCAATCCCAGGCTCTGGAAACGAGTCATAGAGGATGGAGTCGATCAGAACGAGGCGATCCAGAATTTCGGGATGGTTGATGGCCAGGAGCTGGGCAATCCCACCTCCGATGTCGTGGCCCACTATGGTCGCGCGCTTCCACCCCAGGGCCGAAAGCGCCTGAAAGATGATTTCGGATTGCGCATGGATTCCAAGGTCCGTGTCCGAAGGCTTGTCGGAATCGCCATAGCCGAGAAGGTCGATCGCAAGCACTTCATGGCCTGATGCGGCGAGGAGATGCATGACGTTGCGCCAAAGATGGCGGCTCGTGGGAATGCCGTGAACAAGGGCGATGGCACTCCCGTGGCCCTGGCGCGTGTAGGCGATGCGGTAACCGGCCACGTCAAGAAAGCCATTTTCAAGATTTTCGTTATTCATGGCGCTGCGCCCCATCCGCATGAACCGCAAGGATTTCGCAGACCACTGAATTTCGCGGAGTGGGCACGCCGAGCCGTCGGCCTCTGCTGCTGACGTCGCCGCTGAGCCACTGCACTTCCAGCCGGTTTCCGCGTTCCAGGTCGCGCAGCATGGAAGCGGTCATATCGGCGGGTAGTTGGTCGCAGAAGCGAAGTCGGTCCACGGCAAAGTCGGCGGCGAGATTGACGCCTTCGGCCCGGCCGACGTCCACCACCTCCTGCATAACGCCTTCGAGCAACTTGCGGGAAACCGAATTACTGCGCACCACGCCTATCGGGCACCGCGTGGACGCGGTGGTCGCCGACAGCCCAACCAGGAAGACGAACTTCTCCCAGATCACTCTGGCGATGTCGTCGCTGATTTCGGCATCAATCCCCGACTGGATGCAGGCCCGATGGAAGCGCTCGATACGCGCGCTGCGATGGCCGCCGTACTCGCCAAAGACCAGCTTCTGCAAGTTGTTGGCATGACCGATGACGCCCGGGGCCTCGATCGTTGCCGCGATGTAGCAAACGCCACCTGCTACCGGCTTTTCTCCGAGCGTGGCTCTCAGCAATTCGTCCTTGATCACCCCGTTCTGGAACGAGATCATCATCGTTTCGGGTCCGATCAGCGGCTTGATCGCTTTGGCGGCCGCCTCGGTATCCCAAAGCTTGACACCGAATAGAACGACATCGACTGGCCCGACGTTCGACGGCGTGTCGGTTGCTCTGGGCGTGGGGACATGCATGTCCCCTAGCGGACTGCGCACAGTGAGGCCTTGGGACTTGATGGCAGCCAGGTGCGCCCCTCTGGCAATGAAGCTGACGTCGTTGCCTCCGAGGGCCAGTTTGGCTCCGAAATAGCCACCTACGCCTCCGGTGCCCATGATCGCGATTTTCATCCACGGCTCCATTCTTGAATATGAATTCAAGAAAATTCTAACTTCAACAAGTCTCCAAGGCAATGTATGCTTGATTCGTGTGAAGATTCTTGATTGATGAATCATTAAAAACCATGGGCCGAATACGAAACTTTGACCGCGATGCGGTGCTTGAGAGCGCGGTGGACGTCTTCTGGGAGCGGGGCTATGACGGGGCTGGCATGCAGGAGATCTGCCGGGTCACCGGTCTCAACCCGGGCAGCGTCTACGCCGCCTTCGGTGACAAGCACGGCCTCTTCATTGAGGCTTTGAAGAGCTACATGGCGTCCATGTCGCGAGAGACGATCGCGCGCCTGAACAGCAATCCGTCCGGTCGGGCCGGGATTGCCGACTACTACGCCGCCCTCATCGAAGCGATGCTGGACGGCAAACGGCGCTGGGGATGCCTTGTGACGAACTCGATCGTTGAGTTCGCCATGAATGATCCGCAGATCAGCGAAGCCTTCCAACTCCACCTGGCCAGGCTGGAAACGGCCCTATCTGGCGCGATCGAGCGGGCAAAGCAAGCGGGAGAACTATCGCGGGACGTCGATGCGGCCGAAGCGGCCGTATTTCTCGTATGCACGACGCAAGGACTCAATGTCCTGGCCAAGACCCGGCCCAGCCGGCGCACACTGGAGGCGATCACGCGGCATGCGTTCACGGCGTTGGGATTCGAGGCCTGAATCAGCCGAGGTCATCGCTTAGACGACGATGAACCGCCCGTGTGTGGGGGTTGGATGTCCGTGGTGGCCATGTTGCTCAATGCGATGCCATGCGATGGCGATACGCTCGACGGCATCCTGCAACTCGTTTGCCGGCCGAGTCCAAGGCAGGCGAACGAATTTATCCAGCCCGCCCCCCAGGGAAAAGACCGGGCCGGGCGAAATGATGACATTGTTGGCGGCCACCATGGAGGCCAATGCGGTTGCGCCTCGGCGTGGAAGCTCGCACCACAGCGCCATCCCGCCAGCAGGTGGGACGAAGCGCCAGCCCGGTAAATGTGATTCTACTGCGTGGATCAGTGCATCACGCTGTAGTCGCAAACGATGAAGATGTCCGGTAGCGGCCGGTCCACTTCGCAGCAGGTGCGTCGCCGCGAGTTGCTCCAGAACGGGCACGCCAAGATTCTGAGGCGACCCCAAATTTGGCCCTGTGCGGGCCGTGGCAGCGTTTTCCGGGGTCAGCGGCACCTATCCCCTACCCTCGCCCGGTTCCGGGCTTCCTGGGCGCTCCTGCGCGGCCTGGGTGTGGTTCCGGGCCTTCCTGGCCCAGTCGGCCCGAAGCTGCGATTTTGGTCATCTTGGAGAACACGTC
>NZ_JNAC01000112.1:0-9853 GCF_000722555.1 Sphingobium sp. DC-2
CAGAGCGACAGCCTACCTCTGACTGCCGCCAATCTTTGCAACAGAGCCCGTCACGGAGCAGGTAGCCGCTTCTCATGCGGTTATCGACGCCTCTAAAGACGGTCGCGATGACGTCACGGCGATTGTCGCCATTTGTACTGGAGAGCGAGCGCAGATAGGCGAATAGGCCCGGCCCCCGCGTTCCGTCGGGTCGGATAGCTTCATCGTTGTTGATGAAAGCGAGCAGCTCTTCACCGGTGATACCCTGGGGATGCGCAGCCCAGTCCCGCCATCGGTATGGCGGTTCGATCGCGGCTTTGAACTTCTTGTCTCCGAGGAGCGCCTCGTCCTCGCGCTGCTGCTCAAGATCATCGAGGAACTTGAGAAACATGATCCAGGTGAGCAGGGGCAACCGGTCAAGATCGCCGTTAAGCCCCTTGTCCTTGCGCATTATATCGCGCGCGGATTTGAGCAGACTTCCCAGCATCTGCGCCGTCGTCATCGGCGCGCCGTTCTTGCCGGCTTTCTTCTTACGCGTGGCCATAAAGCAATTCCTGAAGGTCATTCACGGCTGTGCGGAGCTGATCGGCACCGCCGAACAGCCTGATAATTTCCGCGGGTTGGCCGTGGGTGGAAATGGGAGGGACGCGCAGAACGTCCGGCAACACGAATTGCGCATCACCATGATCCGCGTATTTCTCGAGCAGCTCATCAAGAATTTCGCGGGCTTCTGGCGAAAACCGCTCAAAGAAATCCTTCCGCTCCATCTTCACGCGCTGCGCGCGCTCCCGTCGGGTTCGCAACGGCGCGTTAAAGGCAAGATGGCAAAGGAGGTCGAACGGGTCAGCGTCCGGCTGGCCTGATTGTTCGATCAGCTCGCCGAAGTCGATCCCGCGCTCGGCGAGCGCCTCAATGATGTCACGGCGCTTGTCCGCGTCGGCCCAGCGCGAGCGCAGCTCCGCCGTTGATGTTGCGATCGACCGGACGCTTTCGGCGGCATAGTCGGTGTACTTGACGACCCTGAGCTGCTTGCCGTTGGGATCAAGCTCATGGACAAGGTGTGCCACCACTTCAACATGTCCGCCGTCGAAGTAAAACTTGCGGGGTTCGGTTGTGGAAGGCTCAATGATGCCAGGTTCCCCGTCCACCGGCACGTCAGTATCGCCCCCGGGCGGGGATTCCGTCTCCGTAACCGAAGTCGTCTCACCATCTTCGGTGATCTCTTCCTCTGTGATGCGCGCCGGATCGCCGTCAAACACCGGATCAGCGAACATCCGGGTCGCCGTCCCGGTGTAATCGATAATGTTGAACCACAGCTTGCCGTAATCATCGCGCAGCCGGGTGCCGCGTCCGATGATCTGCTTGAACTCACTCATTGATCCGACGACGCGGGCCAGCACGACATTCTTGCACGTCGGCGCGTCAACTCCCGTCGTCAGCAACTGCGATGAGGTCAGGATGACCGGCGTTTCCTTTTCAACGTCCTGAAAGCGCGAGAGGTGCCCTCGTCCGATGGCGCCTTCGTCGGCCGTCACACGGACCACGTAGTCGGGATATTGCGCGACCAGATCCGAGTTGAGGTTCACAAGGGCTTCGCGCATCTCGGCCGCGTGCTCCTGATCCACGCAGAAGACGATGGTTTTAGCGAAGCGATCCGTCTTTTTGAGGAAATCCGTGAGATGGCGCGCGATAGCCTCGGTGCGCGCGCGCAGTGCAACCACACGCTCAAAGTCCTTGGTCTGATACTCATCGTCAGGGATCGATCTGCCGTAGCGGTCAAGCTCCTCGTTGCTGGGGCGCCACCCGGCGGCATCCCACGCCGTCACAACCCGGTGCACACGATAGGGGGCGAGGAAGCCATCATCGATTCCCTGACGCAGACTGTACTCGTAAATGGGGTTTCCGAAGTAGAGATAGGTGTCGCGGTTATCATCGCGCAGCGGCGTCGCCGTCATGCCCAGCTGAAAGGCCGGCTTGAAATGCTCAAGGATCGCGCGCCAGGAACTGTCATTACGCGCGCTGCCACGATGGCATTCGTCCACGATGATAAGGTCAAAGAAGTCCGACGGGTAATCTCGGAACAGGCCTTCACGGCGCTCATCCTCGGCGAGCGCCTGATAGATGGCAAAATACATCTCGCGGCTGAAGACGATTTCGCCGGAGGCGATCTTGTGGCGCGCATCGCCGAACGGCGCGAACGTCTTGTCCTTGGGATCGTCGATCAGAATATTCCGGTCGGCAAGGAAGAGAATTCGCGGCTTACGGTGCTCGCCTGTCCGGTTCCAGCGGCTTGACCAGAGTTTCCAGCATAACTGGAACGCAACGACGGTTTTCCCGGTGCCTGTCGCCATGGTGAGGAGCACGCGTTTCTTGCCGCCTAGGATTGCCTCAATGGTACGGTTGATGGCGATCTGCTGATAGTAGCGCGGCGCCTTACCCCCGTCGTGATTGTAGGGCGCAAGAAGCTGGGAGACCTGCGATATGCCCGTGATGCCCGATCCGGTCTGATAGCGCTGCCACAACTCGTCCGGAGTAGGATAGGCCGAGATCCGGTTTTCACGCCCAGTAAAATAATCGATCTCGATGATGTCCGCGCCGTTGGTCGCATACGCGAACTTCAGACCGAGCATCTCAGCATATTCGCGCGCCTGCTGCACGGCGTCGAAGGCGGTTCTGTAACTCGCTTTCGCTTCGACAACGGCTATCGGAAAGTCGCGCGTGTGACGCAGAAGGTAGTCCACGCGCTTTGGAGGTTTTCGGATAAAGCCCTTGCCCATGGGAATGACGCGGCCATCCGTAATGCTGCGCTGTTCCGCAATTGAATGCGGGTCGTTATCCCACCCGGCCGCCTGGAGCTTGGGAACGACATGCTTGCGGCAGGTGTCAGCCTCATTGCCCATGTGCCGTCCCCTTGCCATGCGACGGCCTAGGCCCCTTATGTTTGCTCGAAAGCGGCTCGTGGGCGCTTACGTACTCTCTCATGAACTCCCGCAGAACTTGGGCTGCAGGCCTGTCTTGGCCGCGACACGCCTCCACAAACGCCTCGCGGAGTTCGCGGTCAATCCGGATTCTCAGCCCTGCATCCTTGGTCTTCATGGGATCCGGTGTAACCAAAGGATACACAAATGGGTAGCGAGAAATCTAATTAGTCGAAGCCTATGACGTTGCGATTGATCATAACGAAGGTCGGCCATCAGGCCTGAATTTCAGGCGCGAACGACTGAGATTTTGGCGGTTGTCGACATTTGTAAATGCAGAGGCAGAAGACGCCCACCGTCATATGGGAGCTAACCCAGTCCTTAGTATTGCCCCATATCACACGGGTGGGTTGATGTCGGCCCAATAGGTGACTTCTTCCAGGATATGCATGCTTTCGGGATCTTCCCAGCCTTCGCGGTCGCTATCCCATCGCCCGATCACAGGGAGGTCAACCTCCCAGAGCAGCAAGCGACGGCCGTCTTTCCGGTCTTCCGGCAAAGTGCCGATCGGCTCCCAAGGGATGTGCTTGGCGGTGATCATGCAAGTTCCCTCGCTCGATTCCATTGGTCCCGCATTTAGCCCATCTTTGTGCAGGCACGAAACCCAGCTGGTTGCCAACCTGTCGGGTTTCGGCAGCCCGCCTGAGAACAGCAGCTTTTCGGTGCGTTCGGCTTTTGACGCCAGACTTCTGTGCGTGAGCGGCCACTCGCTTGTGGATGCTGGCACTGATTTAACATAATACAAATTATCAGATTTTTATCGTTGTATAACAATCACTTATGGCCGCACCTCCACAAGCAGGCAGCCATCATCTGCCAAGACTAAGCTTCAGGCATCACTCTTTTCATATAGGTATCGAATAACGGCACTGTGAACGCCGTGTCCCCATGAGCAGGACTATAGAGCATACCCTTTGCAATCAGACTGTTGCGGGTCGGTGCGACGCTCGAGACTTTCACCCCCATAGCTTCAGCGACATCGCCTGATCGATGCGGACCAGGACCCAAGCTTGCCATTGCGCGGAGATATCGCTTTTCTGCCGGCGTCAGCCTGTCAAAACGCACACGGAAGAAGCTCGCATCCAGTTCGGCCAGTGCGCTTTTTGTAGCAACTGCGATATCGGCGGCGGTGATCGGTGAAGCATCAGCAACATCCCACCCATGCTTTCCCCACTCCTGAAGGAAATACGGATACCCCTGGGTTTGCGCCAAAATTGCATCCAAAGCCGCATTTTCGATGGACTCCTTTTCGCGCGCGATTGGCAGACGGATGGCGTCCCGCGCCGCCTCGTCATCCAGCGGACCTACGGCGATGAATTCAAACAGACGCTCTGCATAGGATTTTGCTCGCCCCATTTGCCCCAGAAGCTGAGGCAAACCAGCTGCCAGCATGGTTACCGGTAGCTGTCTCTGACTGGCTCGATGGAGCGCGCTAATCAATGCCGCGAGCTGTTCCTCTGGCACATATTGCAGTTCGTCGATCACCAGGACGACCGCAGTTTTTCGTTCCTGGGCGGCCTCTCCCACGGCGACAATCAGATCGGCCAGGTCGGTCTCGAGGTCGCCACTGTCCGCAAGGCCCGGCTCGGGTTCGAAATCCAGCGCGACCTCAAGATCATCATATTTGACCTTGAGCTTCGCGAATCCCGCCAGCGCTTGCAGAGCGCGCTTCACGCCGGCCGAAGCTTGTTTTAACCGATCGAGACGCAGCAGTGCCGCCCGTAACGCAGGAACCAATATCCCCGGCAACGATCGGTTTTCAGGAGCTTCTATCGCGACTACGGCCATCCCTTCGCGCTCCGCAGCATCCCGCATGGTGGCGAGAAGAACGGTTTTTCCTACCCCTCGCAAACCGTACAGGATGCTCGGTCGGGCTGCTCGCGCCATGCGGATCCGGTCAAGAGCTACGGCGTTGCGTTCCAGCAATGCACCGCGTCCCGCGAGTTCAGGCGGCGGTGTACCTGCGCCGGGCGCAAAGGGGTTTCTACGAGCATCCATAGCGAGGTTATGGCAGTTTATATTTTTTCTGTAAACTTACTAATCTCTCTTGATATCTGCCTCGGCCGGTCTGCGAGCGAACTCATCCATTACGGGCGGCGCCGATCTTTAAGACGAGGTCGCCCATCCATCCGGGCATCTCGGCCCTGGCCTGGGCAAGCATCCGCATGTCGCGATCATCGAGGCGGGCGGCGAAGTGCCGGATCTTGTCGCTGTCGATATTGTCCTTCCCCAGATGCGCGAGCGCCTGCACGACCGCGTTGACCGAGTCAGGCGCATTGTCGATCACCGGTGCGCGGCTGTGCTTGAGCGTCAGGCTGCGCCCGCCCGCTTGCCTGACCCGGGTCCGCCCGGTCGTGGCATAGCTGGCCCGGGCGGGAACCTGGGTCGATAGCCCGAGCCTGTTCGCCGCCGCCGCGCCCGACGGCGCGAGCTTGTCCCCGCTCTGCGTCGAGAGGGCCTTGGCGACATTGGCGGGATCGGGACTGAGCGCACCGAGCTTGTCATGCTTGCGCGGATAGTCATAAAGACCCCGGCCGATGCGCCGGATGTCGCCGGATGTCGCGAGGCGCGACAGCGCCATGTCGACCGACCCACGCGTCCCGAAGTCGACGAAGCTCTTGGGCGTGAACACCCAGCCACGGCCCTTGCCCCGCACGCGCTTCATGATCCGATCGGCTACCGCAGACATTGACTGTGCTCCTACCCGTTAGATAATAGCACGCTTTTTTCTAACAAGCCAGAAGCGCGTATCAGCGCCTAAATCAGCTATTTTCCGAGATATTTTGACATTGTATCCAAATAGGATGCCCAGGTCACACAGGCAAGGTCCGGCAGCGCCGGCCATCATCGTTCCCGATCCCGGTGAAGCGGTGGCCGCCCCTCGTCCGCACCTGTGGGCGGCGAAACGCCCTCCGGCTCGTTTCGGCGCTCCTGCGGCGGCCGCTCGGATTGCAGTATCTCCCGCGCGCGCGCGAGCCGCCGCGACACCGCCGGCGGCATCGCCGCCAGAAAGCCGGCGATTTCCTGCCCCAAGGCACGATCTTCCGGTTTCCCGGTGCCGGCGAGCGCGACCGCTGCCTCGGCATAGGCGCCGCGGATCTGCTTCTGGCGCGAAAGCGCCATGACATCTTCTGCCCGGCGCTCCTGGTCGACCGCACGCACGAAGCTTTGCGCCCGCAGTTCGTTGAGCTGCGCGAGATTGAGCCTGCGCCCCTCGCCCCCAAGCCGGGCATCGAGATGGAGCGCGGACGAACGGACCCGCTTCTGGACATGGCCGCGCGCGCGCCGGGGGGTGGCTTCGGCCGCGACACCGCGCGCGCGCAGCTCATGCGCGAAGGTCTCACGCATATGATGGAGATCCGCCTTGCGCGGATTGAAGCGGGTTCCGTCCGCCCCTTCGGTCGCCACCGTCAGATGGACGTGGGGATGATCGGTGTCGGTATGGAGCGCCAGCATATAGGCATGGTTCGCCTCGAACAGGATCCGCGCGAATGCCTGCGCCGCGTCATGAAGCGTCTCGGCGTCGGTCGATCCCCCGGGCATCGAGAGCACCAGCGACATCGACGTCGGCCGCTCCCGGCCATGTTCGTTCATGGCCTCGTCGAGCATCGCCCAGTCCTGAGCGATCGCCTTGAGCCGATCCGGCTCGGTGATAATCTCGCCCTCGCTCGATCGGACGGCGAGCTTCCCGTGGCGCGCCACATAGCCGAAATGCTCGGCGACATGATGAGCGCCATATTGCTTGCCGGAGACCTTCACCATCACCTCGGGCGCCTTGCGCACGATCCGCTCGAGCTTGGCGCGCGCCTCGGCCTGGCTCATCGACATCGGCCGGGCGGCCCCGCCCCCGCTTCCGCCCGGTTTGATCCGAACATAAGCGCCGCGCAGGGTCCGCTTGCCGCCTGTCGGCGGCCGCCAGGCCTCCATCAGGCTGGGAAGCGGGAGAACCCCCTCCTCCTCACGCATCGGCCGTGTCCCAGTAGCGAAGATCGCCCTTGAGCGCGGCCCCGAGACCGGCAAGCGCATCGACGATCTCGGACCGGAAACTTGCGACCCTGGCCGCTTCCCGCGCGACGTCGAGGCCGGATTCGACCATCACCGAGGCGTTGAGCGCGCGGGTCGCCTGGTTGAGGTTGATCCCGATCCGATTGAGCTCGCGCCACGCCTGCGCGACGGCCGCTCGCTCCTCGCGCGGCAAGGGCGCGTTTGCGCGCAAGCGCCGCGCCAACAGCGTGGTGATCCAGTCGGTACGCTTCATCCCCAGCACATCCGCCGCGCGGTCGAGCGCGGCGATTTCTTCCGGGATCAGCCGAACCTCGACCCGGCAGGTTGCGCGCTGGCGGGCGCGCGGCGCCTGATGCCCCTCCCCCGCCTCCATGGCCAAGGCGTCACCGATCAAGCGGCGCAACAGCGCCGAGCGGCCGCCTGATGCCGCCGCGAGCGCGGCGAAGCGCTGGGCGACATCATCGTCGAGCCGAAAGGTGAGGACGGGCATGTCCCCAACGCTATTGTCATACATCCCCGGCGCCAAGCCTATCCGGCCCTCACCTTTACTCAACTCATCTTATAGTCTGCTTGGGCAGACTATCGCTCTTCGGCCAGTGAACGCCTCTTGAACATCGATCGTCCGCAGCAAGGGGCGGGCCCAAACCATCGTGCAAGATAAACTACGAACGCGGAGGAGGCGGGTCAGTTGTTGGCAATGCCTCGCCTCTCTCGCCGATCGGACCGATCGACGAGGCAGCGACTTCACGCTCGTGGCCATCCTCGAAAATCACCGTGACCAAAGGCGCCAGCGGGAGCCACGCAGGGAAGCCGTCGACCAAGACCGGTAGTCTAGATCGGATCGGCGCGGAGGGTTTGTCCGTGAGGCCCGATCGAACCGGATCGCGGTCGGTGGGGGCCAATGGCTGTGCCACAGGCGCCCGCGGAGGGGCCGGCGCCGGGTGCGTCTGCTTGAGTTCGGCGATGAAGCGCGATCCTGCGGCGAGCGTTGCGCCGGCGTCGCCCCAGCTGGCGACATAGGCCTCGACCTCGGCAGGGTAGTCCCGCGCAGTGCGGTGCAGATCATAGAGAAGGCGAATGGGCGCAAACGGCAGGGCCGCCTTGAGATAGGCCGGCATGTCGCCATAGGCGGCATAGAGCGAGACGAACTGCTTGGATCGGCCGAGTGCCGCCGCGATCTCGACCTGGTTCATCCCGCCCTTCAGCATCCGGGCGATCGCATGGGCGAGCTCGACCGACGACAGATCGGCGCGCTGGTCGTTCTCGACGATCTGGTCGGCCAGCAGTTGCACCCCCTCGCCGACCGGCACGACGATCGCGGGGATCGTGGCAAGGCCAGCCAGCTGCGATGCGCGGAAGCGGCGCTCGCCCAGACGTATCCGGTGCATGCCGTTCGCGTCGGGCGGCGTAACCGTGATCGGCTGCAGCACGCCGCGCGACGCGATCGAGGCGGCCAGCTCGGCGAGCGCGTCATCGTCGAAGCTGCGCCGGGGATTGCCGGGGTCGGGCAGGATGCGCGCAAGCTCGATATCCTCGACCCGGCGCGCTCGTTCATGGTCGCCGACAAGAAGTCCGAACTCCTCGATGCGCTCGTCGAACTTGCCCATCAGGCGGCCGCGACCTCCAGGCTTGTCATGCGCCGCTCGATCTCGGCGAGCACCGCGCGGATCTCCTCGGCCGCCGCCTTGGCGCCGCTGCCGGTCTCCAGCCATACCGGACGATGATTTTCCGCGGCATGCTTGTAGGTCGGCCGCGCCTTGATGAAGGCCGGGAACATGAGCTTCTCGCCGACCGCATGCGCGAGCTTAACCGCATTCTCCATCTCGCGCCGGTCGAACGGATTGACCATCGAGGGGAGGAGCCCGAGGAAAGCGATCTTGCGGCCGGCGCGCGCGGCCTCGGCTTTGCGCAGCGCGGTCAGCAGCATCTTGGCGCATTCGACCGAATCCTCAGCCACCTGCACCGGCGCGATCACGGCATCGGCGACCGCCATCGCGCTCAAGGTGAGCTCGTCCCACTTGGGACCGGTGTCGATGACGCAATAGTCGAAATGCGGGCGGAGCGCCGGGAAGCGCCCGATGAAGTCGCGCACATCCTGCGCCGCCTTGACCATCTGGAGGCGGGGATCGGCGCCGAGCACGGTCAGCCCGCCCTGCCCGTCGGCGCACAGGGTAGCGGCAGGGTCGAACAGGTCGGCGGAAAACCCGCCCTGCCGCTCGGCGCCCAGGCGCCGCGTCGAGCTGCCCTGGGGATCGAGATCGACGAAGGCGACGCGGCGCTCAGGCGGTTCGGCGAGATACCAGGCGAGATGAGTGGCGAGGAAGGTCTTGCCGACCCCGCCCTTGAGCAGGCTGACGACGATCGTCTTCATGACCGCGGCACCTCAGCAATAGTCGTCCGGACCATCGCGCAGGTTGCGCTCATAATGATCGCGCGAGGACCAGTCGCCGCCACCGCCAATGCCGGGACCGACATAGCGGAACAGATAGACGGTGAGGGCGAAGCAGCCGAACGCGAAGAGAAACGCGTGATCGGGATGCGCGGCGAAATATGCGGCCATGATAAGTCTCCTTGGAGCCAGTGAAGGGCAAGCGAACGGCGCCACTGGCGCCGGCCACGCGCAATCGCGCGGCATCTCAGGCCCGCGCCCTCCCCTCCCGCATTTGCGGACGCGGCGTCCGTTGCCCGCATAGTCTGCTCAAGCAGACTTGGGCGGGCCATCCCCCCGGTCGGGGGGATGGCTGCGCCGGATCAATATTCGTCGGCCAGCAGGATGGTGAGCACGCGCGTCGTGACCTCGGGGTTCGCGGCATCCGGCGAGCCATAGGCGAGCTCGAGATAGTAATAGATCCTATGCAGGCCGGATCGGCTATGCCGTTGTTCCGTCAGAC
>NZ_JNAC01000113.1:0-10982 GCF_000722555.1 Sphingobium sp. DC-2
AGAGCGACAGCCTACCTCTGACTGCCGCCAATCTTTGCAACAGAGCCTCTCGCACCGCCTCAAGTGTCATCCGCGCATCATAAGCCTCTCCGGGGTAGATCATCGCAGCCCCGCTCGTCACGGATGCAAGATTACCCAGGACCATGCCGAAGCAATGATAGAGCGGAACCGGAATGCAGATGCGGTCCTTGACGGTGAGATTGATGGTTTGTCCCGAAAAATAACCATTGTTGAGAATGTTGCGATGCGTAAGCGTTGCCCCCTTTGGAAAACCCGTCGTGCCGCTGGTGAATTGTATGTTGATGGCATCGTCCGGTCGCAGACTTTCCGATGCCGCGCCCAGCAGCAGGGGATCCGCCGACACGCGCAGTTGCTCCCAAGGAATGAAACCGTCATGTGCCTGCTCACCAAGCGAAATCACCAGGCGAAGGTCAGGTAAACTACGCGTCCCGATCTCGCGTAGCATGGCGATGTAGTTACTGCTTTTGAAGGCAGATGCCGTCACCAGCACGCTGCAGCCGACCTTTGCGAGCGCATACTCGATTTCGCTGACACGATAGGCAGGATTGATGTTTACCAGGATCGCGCCGATCTTGGCGGTCGCGAATTGAATCACGGTCCATTCGGCGCAATTGGGCGCCCAGATGCCGACCCGATCGCCGCGACGCACCCCATGATCGAGCAGTCCGCACGCGACCCGTTCCGCTTCGCGGTTCAGTTCCTGCCAGCTCCAGCATATATTCTGATGCCGGGAAACCAATGCCAGTTCACTCCCCCAGCGCCGGGCAGCCACCGATAGGGCTTCTCCCAGCGTCATCTCCAGCAGCAGAACATCAGCCGCGCCTTTCGCAATTGAGAGCACGGTCACCTCTTGATGTTGATCACTTGGAGCTGCGTATATTCGGCGAGGCCCTCGACGGACTGCTCGACACCCAGGCCGGAATTTTTGAAGCCGGCCATGGGGATGTGCGGGCCGATCGCGATATGCTGGTTGACCCACATCTGACCGCTTTCGATACGCTCGGCGATCGCCGCGGCGCGCTCGACATCTTTCGACCAGATGGATCCACCCAGGCCGTATTCGGAGGAATTGACGCAGCGTACCACGTCGTCCACATCCGAGAAGGCGATGACCGGCAATATGGGTCCGAATTGCTCTTCATCCACGATCGTATGGCCGTCGCTGATATCCCGGACGATGGTCGGTTGGATGAAATAGCCGGCTCGCTCCATGGCTTCGCCACCGGCGATGATCTTGCCGTCGCGCCGGGCCGCCTCCAGGAATCCCTTCACCTTTTCAAATTGCGCGCGGTTCTGGATCGGACCGATATTCGTTCCCTGCTTCAGTCCGTCATCGACGACGGCTTCCTGCGCCAGCCTTGCCAATTCGTCGCACATCGCCTCGTAGATCGATTCATGCACATAGGCCCGCTTCACCGCCAGGCAGACCTGTCCGCAGTTGAGGAACGCGCCGTTGAAGATCGCCAGCGCCGTCTCACGCACATCGACATCCTCCAGCACGATGGCCGGATCGTTGCCGCCCAGCTCGAGCGTGACGCGCTTGAGCGTATCAGCGCTGCTCGCCGCGATCCGCTTGCCGGTGGCGGTCGAACCCGTGAAGCCAATTTTGGCGACATCCGGATGGGCGGTGAGATGCGGCCCCAGGTCATTATCGTCGGTGATGATGTTGACCACGCCCGCCGGGAAGATGTCTCGGCACAGCGCGCCTAATGCAAGGGCGGTGACGGGCGTGGTAGGGGCCGGCTTCAAGATGATGCTGTTTCCCGCCAGCACGGCGGGACCGATCTTCCAGCAGGCGACGAGCAGCGGGAAGTTCCATGCGATGATCCCGACGACCACGCCTAGCGGCCGATGCTTGACGACGATATGGGCCTGCTCATCGTCCTGTATGACCCGGTCGGGAAGCTCGAGAGTGGCGTAGTGCCGGAGATATCCTTCCGTCCACGCAACTTCCCCCTGGGCCTCGGCAAAGGGCTTGCCCTGTTCTTGCACCAGCAGGCGCGCGAGATTGTCGCCATCGGCCGCGATGGCATCGGCAAGCTCGATGAGCTTGGCCTGGCGCTGCGCGAAGGGCGTCTCGGCCCAGCCGGGATAGGCTGCCTTGGCGGCTTTGATGGCTTCGTCGGCCTGAGCCGCTGAAGCGCGCGGCACGGTCACGAACGCTTCGCCGAGTGCGGGGTTGATGACCTCGAGCGTGCCATCGCCCTCCACGAGTTGGCCCCCAATCAGCAACTTATAATCAGACATGCTTGTCTCCAGCCTCATACGTGGGAAAATCGAATATGCAGGGCATCCAGAGCGCCCCATGGTCGCCGGTCTTCAGTCCTGACCGGCGCAAGCGTTTGTCGCCGCCTTTTCACAAAGGATCGGATGACCGGCGGCGGGCGCCGAAACCGCCGGTCATCCTCTCTAAGCGAGCCTATTTTTTCGGTTTTGCGCTCGCGGCAGGTTGTCCGCGCACAGAATCTGCAGTGCCTTGAATGAACGCCTTGAGCTTCTTGACGTCCTCTGCGGTAAGCTTGCCCTTGAAATCGGGCATACCCTGCTCGGCCATCGCACCTTCGAAAACGAACGCTTCAAGATTGGCGATCGCCTCGCGGGGCGCATAACCCAGGTTGGGCAAATTGCCTCCCTTGTCGACGCCAGGAACGCCATGGCAGAACAGACAGTTGCTGACGTAGAGTGCGCCTCCAGGAGCGACGTCCTTCTTGTCATAGGGCACGCCCGAGAGCAGTTCCCCCTGCTCATATTTTCCGAACTGCGGCAACGGCGCCTTGCCGCCGATGACGAAGGTGTAGACCGTACCAGGCGAACTGCGGTCGGTAGCGCGCTGGGACTCACCGAAAACACCGCCCCAACCCACCGCAATCGAGACATACTGCTTGCCATCGATCTGGTAGGTGATCGGAGCCGCGATGACGCCACTGCCTACCGGCGACTCCCACATTTTATGGCCGTTGCGCGCATCATAGGCTACGAAATGCCCATCTGCGGTTCCTTGGAACACCAGATTCCCCGCTGTGGTCAGCGTGCCACCATTCCACGGCGAAACTTGTTCCTGACTCCAGACTTGCTTCTGGCGCACCGGGTCCCATGCGATCAGGCGACCGAAGGGTTTGGCCTTCGTCGCCGCGCCTCCCAGCAAACTGCCTGTGTTCCAACCGATGCCGCTCATGGGCTGGCCTGGAATGTTGGAGCGATATTTCCATTTCGGATCGTCCGCCAGCGAAAGCGGCACATGCTGCGCGGGAATGAACGCCAGCCCCAAAGCCGGATTGAACGACATGGAATGCCAGTTGTGCCCGCCAAAAGGACCGGGAATGATCTCATAGGGCGTGGCCGAGCGGACGCCGGGCAATTCGATAGGCCTGCCCGCCTTGTCATAGCCCGAGGCCCAGTTCACCGGCACGAAATTCTTCGCGGAGATGAATTTGCCGTTTGTCCGATCGATGACGAAGAAGAAGCCGTTCTTGGGCGCATGCAGGATCACTTTGCGCGGCGCGCCGTCGACCGTCATGTCGGCCAGGATCATATCCTGCGTCGACGTGTAATCCCAGTTGTCCCCCGGCGTCTCCTGATAGTGCCAGACATATTCGCCGGTATCAGGATTGAGCGCGACGATCGATCCGAGATAGAGATTGTCGCCGCCCTTGGGACTGCGGCGATTGCGCGACCAAGGCGCCCCGTTTCCGACGCCGATATACATGAGATTGAGCTGCGGATCGAACGCCATGCTGTTCCAGACGGTGCCGCCACCGCCCGCCTCCCAATAGCGTCCGCTGGGGTCCCAGGTCTTGGCGGCGGCTTCCATCGCCTTGTTCTCAAACGGCTTCGATGGATCTCCCGGGACCGTGAACCAGCGCCAGAGCTTCTTGCCCGACGACGCATCATAGGCGGTGATATAGCCACGCAACCCCAGCTCCGCGCCACCGTTACCAATGATGACCTTGCCCTTGTACACACGCGGCGCGCCGGTGATGGTGGCTGGCGAGTCCGGCGATAGTCTGGTGTCCTCTTCCCACAATTTGGCGCCGGACGCCGCATCAAGCGCGATGAGACGACCATCGAAGGCTCCGACGAAGACTTTTCCCTCATAGACGGCCACGCCCCGGTTCACGACGTCACAGCACCCCTTGCCGCCCGCGCTGCGCGGCACTTGCGGATCGAACGTCCACAACTGCTTCCCCGTCCGTACATTGATTGCATGCACGACGCTCCAGGATGCTGTCACGTACATGATCCCGTCCACAACAAGCGGCGTTGCCTCTACGCCGCGGGTCGAGCCCAGATCATAGGTCCAGGCCAAACCCAGTCGGGCGACATTGTCAGTGGATATCTGGGACAGCTTGCTGAAGCGCGTTTCCGAATAGTCGAGGCCGTAGCTGGGCCATTCCTCGGAAGTCGCAGCGTTCTTGACAATAAAGTCACCGTTAATTTTCCCGGCGATTTTCGAGGTATCGACGGGTGCCCGGTTGCTCGCTTCGTTCGACCGCGAGCAACCACTCAGTGTCGTACCCAGCAAGAGGAAGCCCGCCCCCACAAGGGCCATTCGCCCCGGCTTTCCCCGCCCGAAAAAGATGATCGACATGTCTTTGTTCTTTCTCTCAAATACTTAGAAGACCTTCAGAAGACGCAAATTGAGGCGGTTCGATTCCCGAAATCCGCTCCTCACCGAAATGTCGCGGCCGTAGGTGGCGAGCAATTGCACGGTCTTCGCCGGAAACCAGGCCATTCCGACATTGCCCTTCCAATTGCTCGCTTGATCCTGCTGCCTGATGCCATCGATCCTCGTCTCGCCACCCGTGACGAACGAGCCGCCGACGCGGAAATCGAGGTTCGGCTTGAGCTGATAACGGGCGAAAGCCTGGAACTGCCCGCTTGCGGATTGCGTCAGACGCGCCGAAGTCGTTATTCTTGCCATAGAAGGTCACGTCGCCGACGAGGTCGATCGAGATCTTGGGCGTGACCCCCTTAACGAAGCCGCCCTGGAGCACGAACTTCCAACGGTTCTCGCCCAGGTTCAGGGGGCGGGTGCGATCATATGATCCTGTCGGCACATAGACGAATGGCGTGATACCGAAATAGGTATTGCTCTTGGGCTTGTTCACCAGCCAAACGGTGGCTGCGAGGATAAGATCGCCGGCCGCGCCGCCGCTTTTACCCAAAGCGTGCGTATCGCCCTTCCCTTCCAGCTGACCGAGCGGAAGCAGAAACTGCGGGTCGACCGTCAGGCCGGCAATGTCCATATAGTGAACGCCGCGCAGAATGAATACGGTCGAGTCCAATCCGGGATCACCCGGCTGCTTGTCGCCCTTGGCATAGATGGCGTCGCGCTCGGCAAATTGCGCATAGACAATGGCCAGATTGGATCCCGGCGGCAGTGCGACATAGTCGCCGGCATCAACGTCGGTCGCCCATGCCGCCGTGCTGGCCATCGGCGTACACAACGCAACGCCTCCCCACAGGGCCGCCTTCAAAAGCGAACCTTTATTGAGATTACCCATTATCCTCTCCCTCCATTATATCATAGTTGGTAACCCCTAAGCACAAAGCGTGCCAAATCGGAGATTGTCCAATCTGCTGGAAAATGACCACGGTTGGGGGAACGCGTCTCAGCTAACTGTAACGAAATAGAACAGGTGTATTCGGACACCCGTATCGTCAGGTTTCACCTTGGCAGATGGATCAAACCGAGAGCTTCGGCATCCAGGCCGATCAAAACAGGATTGCTATCTCTCCTGTCATATTTGCGAGGAGCCATCCGCCGATATTCCGCCCGACAAGCAGCACGTCGGACGCGAGCCAAGGCAATTTCGGACTGGCGTGAGCAAATCTTGTTGTTCGGCCAGAGGCTTTCGCAATGGAGATCACGACCACCCACGCGTAGGCCGTTTCTCGACCCCTTGCCGCAGGTCGAGGAACGGACCTATGGATCAGCAAAATGCGCGGACCATTGCGCTCGTGATGGACCTGGACCCACGGACGTGATTATCGATACCTTTTCGTTCGGCATCATCAGCGAAGGCGACGTCGAGCGTTCCCATGGCCACGTTATGGCTTGTCCTACTCGTCGTATCTTCCGTGAGGGTGATGTTCACCGATGGAAATAGAGCTTTAAACTGACGCAGCACATCACCAAACAACCCGCCGGTGCGCGATGATGTAACTCCGATGCGGACTTGCCCCGCCTCCCCACTGTCGACAGCAACTGCGTAACGAGCGGCGAGATCTAATTGCTGGGCGGCCATTGCCCGTTCCAAGAAGGCAGCGCCTGCCGTTGTGGGCGAAACACCAATTCGACTTCGCTTGAACAGGGGAACGCCTAATCGGTGCTCAAGATGCTGAATGCGTCGGCTGAGTGACGATTGGGACAATGCCAGCATCTCTCTCGCTCATCGAAACTGCCAGTTTCCGCCGCCGCGATCGCGCAGCGCAGATTTCGCAGATCCAAGATCATATTCGGCAAACATCACTCCCCCATGCCAATATCCGCTTCGGACGGCCGCGTTTTGTGCCGGAGTTTGGCGTTGCCAACACCGTCTCGGTAGTCCCGCGTCCTGAAAACTCCGTCGCCGATAGGGGAACACTGATGACAGCAGCTGCGCACGCTGAGGAAGCACCTAACTCCACCGATGGCGATTGATGTCGGCGGCAGCGCTCCTGATTATGCAACACAGATGCACGTTCGCCGATGCTACCGGATCGTGATCGGCAGTGCCACATGCAGATAAATTTGCGTTCCGGTCCCAGCAATTCCTACGCAACCGCCTCGGTCCGTCGCGCATCGAAAGGAACGACGATGAAAGCGGCTGTCTACGATCATAACGGTCCACCGGAAGTCCTTCGCTACACGGACGTGCCCGACCCCAAAATTCGTTCGCGGGATGTCCTGATCCAGGTCGAGGCGATATCCGTTGAGGGCGGAGACCTGATCAACCGTCGCAGTTCGCCGCCGGGGCACCCCGCATATGTCGTCGGCTATGCCGCAGCGGGCACGGTGGTGGCGATCGGTGACGCGGTCACGGACCGCAAGCCCGGCGACCGAGTTACCTCATGGGGCTTGGATGGATCCCACGCCCAACTCCGCGCAGTTCCGACAGATCAGACTTGGCTGCTGCCCGCAGGCGCAGGCGTAGCAGAAGCCGCGGCGATCCCGATCGGCTTCGGAACTGCCCATCATTGCCTGTTCGCGAGAGGGCGGCTCTCAAGCGGAAGCTCCGTCCTCATCCAAGGTGCAGCGGGGGGTGTCGGGGTCGCGGCAGTACAGCTCGCCCGCCAGGCCGGCGCGACCGTAATCGCCGTCGCTAGCGGTGAGGATCGCGTCCGCAGCGTCATCGAGCTCGGTGCATCGCGTGTAATCGACCATAACGTCGAATCGGTCGTGGACGTGGTCCGTGACCTCACCGGCGGCCGAGGCGTTGACCTCATCGTCGATCCGGTAGGTTCCACCTTGGCGACATCCCTCGCCGCGCTCCGCGACGAAGGAGTCTTGGTGTCCGTGGGCAATGCCGGCGGCGGGGCTCTGACAGTGGATTTTTGGCCAGCGGTGCAGCGAAATCAAACGGTCATCGGCGTATTCATGGGAACCGTCCTGTCACGTGCAGCGGTGCGCCAAACCATCGACATGATGCTCGCCGACGTTGCGAAAGGCAGTCTCACCGTGCCAATCGACAGAAGGTTTCCGCTCGCCGAGGCAGGGGCCGCCCATCGGTATGCCGAGGACAACAAGGTCCTCGGCCGTATCGTGCTGATCCCCTGACGCCGATTTCGCGCCCAACCGCTACCGAGCGCCCGCTGTCAGGCGATCGCGCCCGCGTCGGCGGTCAAGGTGGCGCCTGTAATTACACTCGCCGCGGGACTTGATAGAAACACGACCGCATTCGCGATTTCACTCGGCTTGGCGAAGCGGCCCAGAGACGTCAAACTCCGTTGGAAATCTGCCGCCGGGCCGTCTGCGGGGTTCGCGTCAGTATCCACAGATCCGGGCTGCACGAGGTTCACGGTGATGCCCTGCGGCCCGAGTTCACGTGACAACCCGCGAGTGAAGGACGTAAGCGCGGCCTTGGACATCGCATAGGCCGTTACGCCCGGAAATGGGACGCGTTCGCCGAGCCCCGACCCAATCGAGATTATGCGCCCCCCAGCGGAGAGATGCGGAATGGCGGCCTTCGCGAATAGCACTGGTGCTCGCACGTTGACGTCCATCAGCTTCTGATACTCGGCCACATCGAGGTCGGCGATCAGACCGGAATGGCCGATCGCCGCGCTATTGACGAGAATATCAAGACCACCGAGCGCCGAGACGGCCTCGCTCACGGCGCGCGTGATCGCATCCGGGTCTGCGCTATCGGCCTGTATGGCGACCGCGCGACGTCCGACACCATGTATAGCTTGAGCGACCTCGTCAGCCTTTTCGGCGGCGTGCTGGTAGGTGAACGCGATGTCCGCGCCGCTTTCGGCCAGCGCCAGCGCGATCGCGGCTCCGATGCCTCGCGAAGCTCCCGTAACCAACGCACGTTTTCCATTCAGATCGATCATATATTTGTCCTTTTCTACCATTTTGACGCTGCCGGTGGCGCGAGTCCGTATGATGCAAGGCGCGAGCAGTGTGCAGCTCAGTCTCAGCTCGTCATGTTGTGTGAAAGCTATCGCCGCCCGTCACGTCCGCCTCGCGCAAGTGCACGATTGGCGTCGGCAATTTGGTTCGGAGCCTCGTCATCGCTTCGCATTTCCTTGTCCTTGAGATAGGTCAGCGACAAGGAAACGGCATTCCCGATACTACCTTACCCTTGCCTGATCCTACCAAGTGACTAACTAATGGGTATGTTTGATCTCGAGATCGCGACCCGCCGCCTGCTTGACGATATCGCACCCCATATTGCTCCGCGTGGCGGGCTTGTTGGGCAGGCAACACCTGTTCCACGCTTGACGCTATGGACGAGCACGAGTGTCACGCCCCCCACAGCGGCGGTATTTGAGCCTATGTTCTATGCCGTCGCGCGTGGCGCAAAAGTCCTGACGATGGGCGCCAACCGTTTCGAGATGTCGGCCGGCGACTGCGCTGCGTCATCCTTTGGGCTGCCCTATTCTCATCAGCTCATTGGCGCGACGCCGTATGCTCCGTATGTCGGCATCAGCCTCCATCTGGACGTCGATAGGCTCACAAGGGTCGTACTCGACATGCCTAAACATCAGGAGCGATGGACATGCGCGGTAGCGGCGGGCGATCTGGGTGGCGTGGTCGGCGAAGCGTTCACGCAGCTCGTCGGCCTTGTGAACGCGCCTGACGACATAGGGGTGCTCGCGCCACTCTACGAAAGCGAACTCTATTATCGTCTCCTGCAAAGCGCGATGGGCGGTACGCTACGTCAGATCGTGGAGCGGAACGATCGTGTTCGGCAAATCAAGGCGGCCGCAGACTGGCTAGGCGCCCATAACGACGAACCAGTGATCATCCAGGAATTGGCAGCAAGCGCAGGCATGAGCGTGACTTCATTTCATAGGCACTTCAAGGCTGTTACCGGATACAGCCCGCTCGCCTTTCAGCGTCAAATGCGCCTTCTCGAAGCTAGAAAGTTGCTTGTGGCTGGCAGCACCAATGTGGCGCGTGTTGCATTCGAGGTGGGCTATCAAAGCCCGGCCCAGTTCAGCCGAGAATACAAGAACATGTTCGGCAACTCACCGCTGATCGATCTGCAGCGCTGACCTGACCTGATGATGTTCAGCAGGAACAAATGCTGAGAAACCCGGGTCCTCGCGTGCAACGGGACGGTCGAGACACGTATTTCGCCGTCCGTCAGAAATCATTGCGCAAGGAGGTAGAGCTGTTTCTCTCGGTAGTCCCAGACAGTCTTGAAATTCCGCAGGAAGACAAAACCGAGTTCGAGTTCTGTATCTTCGGTAATTCCAACCGGCGCTGCGCTGGCCGACGCGCCCTCTTCGACCTCGATGCCCGGAGCGCTGACGTCGATCCTATCGGCAATCCGAACAGTCGCTAGGTCGAATGTGTCCGGGTTTTCCGTTGAGCTTAGCTGACCACCGTCAAGCAGGCGCCGTCTTTTTTCCTCACCGATATTCAGAGACCCATACATGCCGGTGTCCAGGCTGACGATCGCATCCACATCGCCGATACGCGCCCGTATCAAAGGGATGTTGGGGAGCTTCCGGGTTTCGAACGGCAATGCTGCAACGAGCTTTTCGCCACCCAGAAATCTGTCAGGACCTTCTTCGTAGAAGGTTACTTCTAAATGCTGATAATCAAGTTTCATAGCGTAGCTGGAGAAAAATCCGTAGCCGATCCAGCCTAAAAAATCTGGCGTGATCTTCTCGAGCATACGCGCGTCCTGGCTCCGCACGCTGGTTACGCGCGGATAGTCGATATCCCCGATACGAATCTTCCGGACCTCAGAATGGAGGCGCACATCGTAGGTCTGGCCACTGCCGAAATGACCGGTGCCTATCTTGCTTCCCCCAACTAACGGCACCCGATGATCGTTGATCACAAGGGCATCCTGCATACCGGTGTCGAGCATGAACTTGCCCCTCACACCTGCGATCTCGCCCTCGATGAAGGGAAACTCCCGGACCATGACAAGAGGCAGTGTAACTGTCTTGCCGGCCAGCCGCATTTCCGGAGCGCGGTCTGATTTGGTTGAGATTGGAGGATTGGCGGTCGCAGATAGAGGTGTCACCAACGCTACCAAGAGCGACAGCTGTATCGCTTTACATCGCATGATGACTTTCAGATTGGCCGATAATCCTGATTGAGGGCCCTCATCGGAAGTAGTGATGGCCGCTTTAATCTCCAATTGCATTTTTCTGGTCGCTTTCGTTCGTCGGCATTGTTGGCTGGTTCACTTTCCACGTGAGTGGCCGTCCGGCTCTTACAACACTCGTTCATTCCCGGACTCGCGGGGACTGTCAGGATTTCCGTGTGCGGCCGGGCGGTTGATCATCAGGCC